>CAZWKM010000140.1:0-5757 GCA_964634165.1 uncultured Pirellulales bacterium
GCCCGACAGTGTTATTGTCCAAATTGATAGATGAACGCAAAAAGTATCGCAGCAAGATCAAGCGAAAGTCACTGAAAGAACTGATTCGATATATTGCTCACAGATTTGAATTGTGTGATTATCCGAAATTTATCGAGCAAGGCTGGCAGATAGGTTCTGGCCCTACCGAGGCGATGTGTAAGGTTCTGACGTATAGGCTTAAAGGTGCCGGAATGCGTTGGGACAGAGTTGGAGCCGATGCAATAATGGCCTTGATTGCTTTGGAGCAGTCAAATACTTGGAAAAGCTACTGGGAGCTGCGAAAACAGGCTGCATAGCCCTGCCAGAATATCTGGTCGCACCCTTTCATTTTTTGGTCTCCTTTATTGTTTTGGTGATCCCGAGGCGCCCTGGCCCCAGCGGTAGTAATTCTCTTGACCGCTGACGGCCTTGAGGGCTCGCTTGAATGGGAAATTGAGCCCGAACGGCATCACGGATTTATTATTTTTATTTCTTCCCACCGCCTGTTGCAGAGGTTCGACGGCGGGCTGGAGTTTTCCGTTCGCCTCCGGTGGCTGAGAATCGAGCACGCCAGCAGCCCGGATCTGAGCGTGGCGAATGGGATGATTCAACGCCTCGATCAAGACCGGCAGCCCTTCCTCGCAACGTCCCAGGTTGAACAGGCCTTCAGCCGCGGTAATGCGCACGCTGACCAACTTATCCTGCAAAGCCGATTTCAGGCCCGAAACCACTTTTGCATCACTGGATCGACTGGTCACCAAGCCAAGCACCGCCCAGAAGCGGACCGCTGAGTCGGGATCCTTGGCCCGGGCCAGCAATTCGGGAATCGCAGCCTTGCCCTGGAGCTGCAGGTTGGCGGTATCAAGGATCTGTTCGTAGTTATCCAGAGATTGTCCGAGATCCCATGGTGATGCCGCTCCTTTTGTGCGCTGGACCAGTTCCGCCTCATCGAGAATGCCGAGGTCGCGCGTTTCCACCATCCAGTCGCGAAGTTGCCCGCGCATCCGTTTGAGAACGTCCGCGTATTTCGGATCGTCGGCAACGTTTTTCACCAAGTATGGGTCGTTCTCTGAATCGTAGAGCTCCTCGACCGGTTTGAAGCGCATGGCGAGCATTTCTTGAGCACCGGTAAGTTTCCCCTGGCGAGCCAGTTCCACCCATTTCTTCATGACCACCGCGCCAAATTGAAAGTCCTCGTATGGCGCAAATGGCAGGTGCGGGTAAAAATTGCGCTGGTAGCGATACCGTTTGTCGCGAACGCTCCGGACCATTTCAAAGCGGGTATCGAGCCGGTCACGCATGCCAAACACGTAGTCCCGGTATTCAACATTGCCTTTACAGAACAGCGGCCTGCCATGCATGTACTCGGGCGTATCGATGCCGGCCAAAGCCAAAACCGAAGGGCCCAAATCCATCAGGGTCACCAGCTCATCAATCACCGCGCCCGGGTTGGCGGGGGCGAGGTGCTGATACTTCTTAGGGAAACGCACGATCAGCGGGACGTGGGTGCCCTGTTCCCAGAGCGTATGTTTGCCCCGTGGCATGCCCACGCCGTGATCGGCCCAGACAAAGACAATCGTATTTTCCCAAAGACCATCTTCCTTTAACTGCTCAATCACTTCACCCGCGAGATAGTCCACCTGTGTGACCGCATCGTAGTAGCGTGCCCAGGCCAGGCGAAACTCCGGGACATCGGGGTGATAAGGAGGAATCGGAGCATTCTTCGGGTCGTGAAAATCCTCCGGTTTGAGTCGATTCAATCGCTCCTTGACGATCCGGTCTTCTGGAATCTTCGTAATACTGGAATGGCACTGCCCGAAATTGAAGACCGCGAAGAACGGCTGCTCTTTATCGGGTCGATTTCGCCAATGGGCTTTATGGCTGCTCTCGTGCCAGCGATCGCCACGCATGTTGTAGTCTTTCTTTGCGTTATTACTGGTGTAATAACCGGCTTGACGCAGAAGGTTCGGGAGCATCTTCAAGAACTTCGGTGCCCGGACGCCGCTTCGATGATGGTTCGTCCCCAGCGAACTGGGATACATGCCGGTAATCACGCTCGATCGTGACGGAGAGCACACCGGGGACACGGCATGGGCCCTGGTGTAGCGGATGCCTTCGGCCGCAAAGGAATCAAAAACCGGTGTGCGGGCATACTCGTCTCCATAGCAACCTATCATCGGCGTGATATCTTCCAGCGAAATCCAGAGTATATTCGGTGTGTCCGCCCGAGCCGCCAGTAGATTTGAGTCCAAGACTGTAGCCACTGCAACACCAAGTGTCTTTACGAATTCTCTTCTTGTCAGCATTTCTCTCCTTGTCGAACGGCACCGGTCACGCGCGGCTGTGAGACTACTGTGTCTTTCACGGGTCTCTCCTTGGATCTCATGGTTTTACACGCTCAAAGACCAGCACCCAATCCTGCGGGGACGGAACGTTCTTTTTGAAACCAACGGGCTTTGCCGTTTTGTCGTCCGCTTTGGCGCTGGCCTTGATCGTGCCCTGGTCAAATTTCCGGCCTGTAGCCGGATCAAAATAGTACACATGCCAGTCGACGTCCGGCTCAAGATTCTTCACCGTCGGACCGCTCCAGTTATAAATGTTGCGTCGCGGCATGTAGATGATTCGTACTTCGCCGGGAATCCCGGCGGCAAAGCAGCCTTTTTCGACCCATTCGGGATGCGACTCGAACCGTGACCAGGGATACTTTTCCAGCAGTTTCTTGCCCAGGCCGAGTTGGGTTGAACCGGGGTAGTTCATACCCTCCTTCCACGTCGTCAGGTCGTACACGGGAGTGATGCCGGGATCCCCTTCCACGCTGGCCTGCCAGATTCCTGCAGCGCCATAAGTGTGACCCGCTGCGCCGCTGAGCATAAAGCTCCAGAACATGTGACGTTGTGTATCTTGAAAATTCGTTTGCATGTGACCTTCGTAGCAGGCCTCACCGCATAGAACCGGTCTCGCTGGAGACGTCCCAAGACAAGACTTTATCAACTTAAGAGTACCGTTCGCTGTCGCCATACCGTTATGGCCAATCGCTACCATGTCAAAGTCAAACATGGAATTGTCCAGCAACTCCTTACGGGGGTGTCCCGGGGCGTGGTAGACGAGAAGATGAAGATAGGGATCCGTATCTTTCAGATATTTCGCCACCTCTGACCATGGGCCTTGCGAATCCTTAGCTTCACCGCCGACCATCCATATAGTGGGGTATGCACCGTATCGGGCGACCAAGTTCCGCCAATGTCGCTTGTATCCGTCAATTCCCACTTGAGCAATAGTGCTCTTGCCGCCACCTTGCGGACGACCCCAACCACCGACAAGCACAGGGACGATTCCCGCATCAACCAGATGTTTGATACGACGGTCCGCGTAATCGAAGTACTTGGGATTAACAACGCCGAAATCCTTGGTCTCGTACGGCTTGCCGCCTTCGTTCTCCCAGCGCGGTTCAAACATGCTTTCATCAGGATAAGGTCCACATACAATCTGCACCACGTTAAAACCCTTAGCCTTGCGGTCAGCTGTCAATTCCTGAAAGCCTTCCCACGTCATTCGTTTGCACAGGCATTTCCACCACGTATCTCCCAGCCAGAAGAACGGCGTGCCATCGGCATGCTCAAAGTGACGCTGATTCTTGCTCACGCGGATCTGACCATGGCGGTATAAAGGGTTCTCACCCTTGTAGGCCGCCACCTCAATCTTTCCTTCCACACCGTGGAGCTTTGCGTTCGTGTTATCCGAGCACTCCGTACGGAAAGTGTGTACGCCGACAGTAGTCGAAGCATAACGCAAACACCACCGGTTGCCGCCAGCCCAGAACATCGGCACCGACAGTTTGTTGCCATCGGGCTGTGTAACCACAGCATTGAGTTCTATTTCCACGAACGGGTTCTTATACATCTTCCCGGAAACCAGGACCACTTCCGCAACGCCGTTAGCCTCGACCTTCTCAACGGCCTCTGCCGCAAGCTCTAAATTTCCAGTTCCCTCAAAACAGCCACCGCCGGCAAATATCATAACCATCAAAAAAACAATAATTCTTTTCATTTCTCATATCCAGTTTCGTTTTTAACGTCATAAGGTTGTCCATGACATTGTTTCTCCAATTACTTAGAGCCGCCATTTATCAACTCTGGGTATCGCCGCTTGATTATCGCCTGTTCATCGGCGTTCAATTGTCCGATAGGAATTGGTTTATCCTGTGGTCGAATTCCCTTCTGGTTGAGTCGGTTGAGCAAGCTCCAATTGCGGATGTGTTGACCTGGTTTTGGGTCGACGGGCTCCTGGGCTTTTAGGTCATATCGGGTGAAATCGATGAGTTTTTCGGGAGTATTGGCTTTCCAGTCTCTCAAAAGGGCCAGTCGAAAATCTTTGTTCATAAACCATCGAATTTCCATATCAGGGTCTGATCCGCAAATGCCTGAGCCGCGTTGGACGAAGCGATAGTTGAGATTGTCATTGTTTTTGAACTGCTTGCGCCAGAGCATCCCAAACTCCCCTTGGGTGATGCACTTTGCCTCAGGCCAGCGTCGTCGCATTTCACTCAGCCAGATCACCAGGCCATCTAGTCCGTTGCGTCCTTTGTAGCCATATATTTTGCGTCCTTCAACAAGGCACAACTCCCAGATGCAGGTTACCCATGCAAAATCATTTAGTTCGAATCCCTTGTCGAAATGGGCGGCTGTGGTGGAAAGCATCTCTTTGGTTCCTCGCTCGGTCCCTAATCTGATAACTGTCTCAATAGGGCCGACACCTTGTCGACTGCCGCAATATTCTCCATTAACAGTTCTTCCGCCTGGGTACGTTGCGTTCAGGAAATCGATGGTCCAGCCATCTATATTGACGCAATCGATAAAGTCCTCTTTACCCTGGGCGGGTTTGCAGAAATGCTCTCGTGATGGGTAGTAAGGATAGGATATCGAGCCCTCGCCGTCACCGTTGTCGATGGCATACTGGCTCCAGATATTGCCCTGGCAAACGTGAATCCCTTCCTCTTCGGCCAGGAATCTTAGGTTTTCAGCAGAGAGAAAACCTGCAATGACACTTTGGGGACGGTATCCCCCGCCAACCATATCTGAAACCATCTGCAAACCATCATGTAAGTCGCGATTAACCTGCTCACGTGTGTTATACATATTGGCAAAATAGCCGCCTGGAATAAAGGTAATCTCATCGCCATACTTTTTATGATAGGAGACAACCAGCTTCTTCAAATCCCGGTAGTTGGGGCGTTTATCCTTCAGCGCAAGCCAACTGAAGGCCCATGTAATTCGGGCACCCGGCCAACCCTTTTCCACAGCTTCTCGAAAAGCACGGGCTTCGACCGGAGTGTGAATACTCGATTCATCGGGACCGTGAGCTACATCGCGTGACGTTTCAATCTGCCGGACGCGCACTACGGTGTTGAAAGTAAAAAAACGGTTTCCCAACAGTTGAAGACCCGGTTCCTTCAATAATTGAGCGATGCTGTCAGGATGATCGGCAGCATCGGTCTGCTGCATCTGTGTTTCGCTGCAGCCTGCCAACCCGCAAAACGCAATTCCAACAATGGCCATAAGCTTTGCATATCTGAACTTACTAATATGATGTTTCATATTCATGTACTTTTCTCTTTATTCCTTAACCCGTTCCAAAACCCGTTGCAACATAAGTATATCCGCTGATTCATTAGTCGTAGAGTAATAAAGCATTGCTTTTGCTCGGACCGCTAAGACAGGGGCTCGCAAAGAGGGAACCCGTAATCGGAATCTATTGTTC
>CAZWKM010000141.1:0-2046 GCA_964634165.1 uncultured Pirellulales bacterium
TGAGAGCAGCAGCGGTGAGAGACGTGCTTTGCACAACTCGACTGATTTTTCTTTTCACCCATCTCTTGTTTCATAATTAACCCCTTTCCTCTATGTGAAACTGTTCTTTAAAGAGCAAAATACTTGCCTGTTATGAGTGTTCCTGCGGCAACAACCACAAGCATATTCAACCATAAGAGTCTACCAGAGTGTCAAATTAAAGTCAAGAAAGTTATCGGACGATAAGTATTTTTATAGGTTATCGAATCTGTGGATAAACAAAAAGGGCTGTGAGCCAGAAAGCTCACAGCCCTTTGTCAGCGCACAAGTTATTATGCACTTACGTCAACTACGGTATGGTTTCCAACCATTGGTCCGCAAGAATCGCAAAGTCTTTGAAATTAACTATGCCATCCGGGTACAAATCTGCAGATAGTCCTTCATTAGTAGTCAGCTCAAAGGCCACATCCCATGAGACGCCTTCGGGGTCGGGATACAGAGGATACTGGAGTGGTATCCCACTTATCCACTTGGTTGTACCGACCACTGGCGGCCACGGGTCGAGCTGCCGGATACTGACGGCGTCGTCCTCGAAATACCACGGCCTGGTCTTCCAGCCCCAGTGCCACTCAGTCTCATCATTATCCCATATCGGGGCGATGCTCAGCCAGTAGATTCGGGGATTGTCTGGGTCGTCACTCGGCTCTTGATAGAACCATTCACCCTGAGAAAGAAGCTGGGTGAACTGGAAGCATGCTTCCATAGACTCATCGTGTCCGGGCTCGGTCGGCAAATTGGGATTTACGTCCAGCTTCCGCGGGTCTCTGTCGTATCCGGCGAAGTTCCACACAAAGTTGTCGCAATAGTTTTCCCATATTAGCACACCCGGATGGCTGAACGGTTCCGCACCGACGGCGCCAGGCACATTGGTCCAGATGCCGATGTGGAAGGCCCTGGGCAATACCGGCGGAAACGGCTGAGTCCAGGAAGTATAATTTCCTGCAGCATCATCTTTGAAGTACGAACCCCACCAGTGGATGTCTGTAATAGGCCGATTATCTTTGCATTCCCAATCATCAGCTACGACCGGCGGATTTCTGTAGTCAGAATACTCATCCCAGCCCTGAATTATGGGCGGGTCATCAGTCGGGTCCAATACCACGGGCGGTTGAGACCACTTCTTGTAAATTCCCTTGTCAACAGTGGTTTTCGGAGAAACCAGTATCCAGTGCCAGTAGTTCCACAAGAACTGGAACCCACCAGGTTGTGGCGCCGGGTTTGGTCCTCCGATCCAGGTGCCGTTTTCATCCACACACAGCCACGTCACGGTTGCCAGGTTGAAGGCCAGATTATTCGTATATCCGTCAGCTTTCGGGGTCGCCGCCGTCATGCCCGTCTTCGACGTGTCAATCTTTAGCACCGTTGGCGTGTTCCACGGGATGGTCTTGCCGGGTCCGCAGTCCCAGCTCCAGGAACGAACCGGGCCGGTTCCGGCGGGCGGATTTCCAAGACCAAAGGAGACCTTGTTAATCTGGGTGCCCGGATTGAGCATCGCCCACTGGGGTGCTGTTACCACCAGCGTGATAATGCAGTTCGTCAGGTCAGGGTCCTTGTCATATTTAACCACCCAGGCACTGGTAGAACTACCTTCACTGTTGCCCCAGCCCATCACGAGACCGGCGTCGTTCGGCTCTAAACCGCCTTCGCCGCCACCTTCATAAACATAAAGGCCGCCTTCTGGTGGAATGGCCGGAATAAATGGGTCTTGAGGATATGGCTCGCCCTCGAGTTCAACTTCCTGGTTGTTGGGATTCCATTGCCACAGATAGCCTTCGCCCTCTTCTAACGTCATTGCCCTGACAAGCCCATTTTGCAGAGCGTTGACCCACTCATTATACACGTCGATGAAAAGATATGGCAGAAGCACTCCGATCTCTTCTTCAATAGGACACTCAATTACGAAACGCTCAAGGACCATACCGTCAACATATGGGATGCCGTCTCGATAAGTAATAGTTGAGGTGTGCATCGGGTCGGATGCGCTGTCGGTCTGGTTGTCATCAAACA
>CAZWKM010000141.1:2146-5736 GCA_964634165.1 uncultured Pirellulales bacterium
ATAGTTGAGGTGTGCATCGGGTCGGATGCGCTGTCGGTCTGGTTGTCATCAAACAAGTCCAGCTCAATTGTGCCGTCGCACCTTACGCGCAGGCCCGCCAGGACCTCAACGTGTCCCTTTAGGTCCATCTCGATGTCCTGACCCCTGTTAAGCTCGTTAATCAGGTCGTCAATCTCAGCATCGTCCAGCGGGGCCTCGATATACCTGGTCGTAACAATGTTTGTGAAATACGGCAACGACTGCTTCTTCTGGTACCAATTTGAGGACGTTCCGCCCGAAGTGGTGCCTATTTGGCCGGCAACAGCGCTGATGCTCGTGTTCACTGTTGAATCGATACCACCTGTGGCCTTGAGGTATGTCAAGCTGTTTGAAATGGCCCCGGGAGCACAATAATTAGTCTGCTGTGGTTGATTGACAAACTGGTCCAGGTTCGGCAGCTTGCCCGACTTTGTGACAACGCAAAGGCGTGGGAGTGGATATGCTATCAGAGGCTCGCCCAGAATTACGTCTTCTTCACCACCGACCTGATATGGAAGGGGGACCACTTGCGCTGTCATTGGTTCTGCCATAGGCGGCTCCTGTTGCGGCTCCTCGCTAATCGAATACATGTAGCTCAATGCAGGGACAGGGTGTGGCTGAGGAACTCCCTCATCAGCCAGGATATCGAAAAAGCTCGAAATCGTTTGAGTCTCACCTGTGGTTTCAATACTCATATTCTGGATGACCGGTGTATATTGCTGGTTCCCGTCTGTATCCACCCTTAAATTGAGGTAATAGAAGCCGCGCGGCTGGTTTATCTGTAATGTTACGCGACCCCAGGCACTGTCAGGCATACGTTGGAAGGGGCCTTCCCAGTGCAGTTGCTCGAAAACGAGCTGGGGCGGCTGCTGCGGCTCAGGAATGAGTTCAATCTCGCCATCCCGGTAAAGTGTTCCGTTTAACGGCGTGGTTGAGAAAGGGCCACTGGCTGGTCCAAGCGGGTCGAACTGAATGGGAGTGGTGCCGATGAGGTAGCCCGGCAGGTCGGGATGCGTTCCGTTTTTGATATCATACTCGGGCAATACTACTCCAGTATTGAGGTCTTGCCACACTACCGGGTCCACCACGATGTGTACCTGCTGGATCTCGCCTGTGGGGTCGCCAACAGAGATTATTGGCGGGATAGCACCTGCCACCTGTGCATCAATCCACGGCGGCAACTCTTTCAGCTCCCAATTGGTCCCATTCCAGCCGGGCAGGGCAATCTTGATGTGGTCCTCGTTGTGACACCAGAAGTCCCAGTAGAAGTCGAAAATCACGTCATTGTAAGGGGCGCCGGGTACGGGGCCGACGTACTTCTTGCAATGCTTGGCGTAGCCCTTGAATAGCAGCAACTGCCGAACACAATCTTTGGTTGCCCATACCTCCAGGTCTCCACCGGGACACACGACCTGGCCGTCGGGCGTGGTGTATGTAAAATGAAACGACCATCTGGCCGCGTCGGCTGTTTGAATGGAATTCCCCATTAAGGCAAGCCAGCCTACAACAGTACAAACAATTAACAATTTCAACTTCACACTTCTCATAATCAAATCCTCCAAAAAAAACGTTAAAAATGTTTACCCGTTACAACTTATCCTGCGGCACCGGCCGCAGGTAATCCTTCCGCCGTTCACTTTGTGTGTGCAAGCAACACACGGTTGTTTGGGGAACCTTTGGGAGTGTGGACGAAAACATGCAGGTTTTGCCGAACCAGAAACTTTCTGTACAGTAACATGCTCTTTTCCACCGGAAGAGCGAAAATAAAAGAAAAAACGTCGTCAGCACTCTTCGCTAAAACCAAATACGTCTTTCGCTAAAGCCAAATGCACTATTTTCTCTTTCTACCATATTGTCAAGTTGAAATCAAGAAAATTATCGGCCAATAAGTATTATAAGTATTTCTTATAGTAGGTCGTCGAAGCGCAAATTCGGTAAGTCCTGTTATATCAGAGCCTTATATCGGACAGATATGATGTCAGCATAAATGGTTTTTCGGCGTTTGGCTCGGCTTTATTTTTTGTAGACTTTTTTGGGGTCAAACACCTTTTCTGCGATAAATACCAACTCTTTGTCGCTGCCTTGCTTCAATGCACGGTAAAAACAGGATTGGTAGCCCGTGTGGCACTGGCCGGCATCGACGGCTACCTTGAGGATGAGACAATCCTGGTCGCAATCGGCGAGTATTTGTTCTACTTTTTGAAAATGGCCGCTTTCTTCGCCTTTTTTCCATAATTTTTGTCGGGACCTGCTGAAATACGTGGCATATCCGGTCTGAATCGTCAAATTTAGTGCCGCCCGATTCATATAGGCGACCATCAATATCTGGCCGGTTTTTGCGTCCTGGGCAATGGCAGGTATCAGGCCGTTGTCATCGAATTTTGGGATAAATTCCGAACCTTCTTCAATAGTTTTGTTTGCTGCCATTTGTTTGCTCCTTCGTGATTGGTGGTTCGATTCACCCCGTTAGAAATCCTTCACCTTTTGTCCCATATTCTTGTCCCCTCTGGAATTTCTAACGGGGTTCATCAAATATCATCTTGCCAAGAACAGTTTTACCCGTTATTATCTTCGAAAACAAGTTTTTTAAGGCAAACTACGTTAATGCCCGAGCCGAGAACCAAAAAAAGTAAACGCATATTCCTGTTTCTGCGTATTGCGGTGGTTGTATGCGGGATTATTTGGGGGATATTTTGGGTCAGCCGGGATGTGGGGTGGGACAATTTAGCAAACACTTTTCTTGGCCTGAACCTGGGAGTTTTTGCACTTGCCCTTGGGATATTTATTTTAGGTCAGATAACAATTGGATTTCGTTGGTGGCTGTTGCTGAGGTCACAATCCATCTTTATAAGCTTTTGGGCAGCCGTCAGATTGTATCTCTTAGGATGGTTTTACAACAATTTTATGCTCGGTTCTGTGGGTGGTGATTTGGTGCGTGCCGTGTATGTTACCAAGCACACGGATAAAAAGTTCGAGGCGGTTCTCAGTGTATTCGTTGACAGGGCAATCGGGTTGTTAAGCACGCTGGTAATTGCTGTTTTTTTCTATTCGCTCTTTTTACGAGGCCGGGGGGCCGTAATAACTTCGAGCGGTCACGGCGGCTTTCTCAGGTCTATCGCCGAGTACAAATGGGTCCTTCTCTGGGTGTTTGCGGCCATAGTGGTGATTTTTTGCCTGCTCTTGTTGCACAGGACAAGCCGCTCGATGCTGTCAAAGGCCTTCTCATATATCTGCGTGTCCAGCTTGAGAATGATTGTTAAGTTTAAGGATGCGATTGTTATTTACTGTAGAAAGCCCCTGCCAATCCTGGCCGCATTTGGATTGACGGTTCTTTTGCAGATGCTCACAATCACGGGTTTCTGGCTTCTTGGCAGAAATATGGGGATTGAAGCCGGCATCAAATATTATTACGTATTCTTCACGCTCACGTGGGTATTGGGAGCTGTTCCTGTGAGCATTGCCGGCGCCGTGGTAGTGGAGGGGACGCTTGCTTATCTGTTTATTACGTTTGCCGGCGTTGGCAAGGATGCGGCGTCTGCGCTGGCGTTGTGTCAGCGGGCTGTATGGATGCT
>CAZWKM010000142.1:0-5733 GCA_964634165.1 uncultured Pirellulales bacterium
AAGTTGGATTCTCGATGCTTGTGAGTAGTTCATTGTTCATAGTTCGTGGTTCGTTCCGTCAAACGGCACCGGATTCCGTCTAAAGCCGGATCTTCGACTTCGATGGCGACGTGAATCTCAAATCTCAAATTTCAAATTGTATTGTCTCTCTACTATTGGGCGAACATGCGCGTTTGAGTCGAAAATTAGTGTGTTTTTGACAGGATTGACAGGATTAACTCGTTGTCAGAAAAGGAGATAAAAAAATTTTCAATTTTCCGATTTTTACTGCCAGCTACCTGCAGATTTGATTGAAAATTGGTAAGCCACAGAGGGCACAGAGAACAGAGAGAAAAGCTGGATTCCTGCCGGGGTTCTGCGCGGGCTTTAGCTTACGCCGTTTTTAGTGTGTCTTCCATTGCGTATTCAGGGGCGAAGGGGAATCAATCTATTCATTAAGCCAACAACAAACAAAAAGGTTTTCACTTCGGCCACACTCTCTCCAGAACCGCTTCAACGATAACTTTCAAGGTTCTTTCATATAACGTCCAGAACCAGGTTCGAATCCTCGGGCACTCGGCAGGAGTAGTATTTTGCTTTATTTCTGTTCTTTTCTTATTCATGCTAAATCTCCTTAAAAGTAATTTGTATTTAGCAATAAAACACTTGTGTCGTTATCTTTCACTGAAACATAGCACAAGTTTAGATGACATCAATCGCAATCAGAAGATTTAGGTGTGCGCAATATCAGTGCGCATCGATTTTGCGTGCGCACTAATTTTCGGTTTGCTTTTGTTATTGATACGAGGAGAGTTTAGCTTTGGTCGTAAGCAATGAATTGCTTTTTGAGTTGTTGGTTATGCCACTGTTTTTCAGGATTCTTTCCGATTTTTTGCAAGTATCTTTTATACCGAATCCACTCAAGAGCACACTTGTTTTTTTTGTAGCCTTGACTGCCTGGACAGGCATTTGCGTCTTTCCTACCTGTGTAAAACATCTTTCCACAAGATGGAGCACGGCATTGCCTAACAAATCGGGGTCTTGAAAATCTGCTCAGCAGCTCTTGAGCTAACTTAAATGCAGGTTGGACTAACAGAATATGTGCTGCTATCAGTAACGGTATAGTCCATTCTATAAGTAACGGCGTAGCCTTTATTCTGTAGGCATTCGCCTTCAAAACGACCCGATAGGTTTTTCTTCCATTGTCATCAATTACGAAGCAAGAGCCAACTGGATGCCCATAAATCATATGTTCATTCAATAGGCTGATATGACCCTCTGTAAGAGGAATATCTTCATAAAGCCGCCTTTTGATTTCAAGCATCTCCCTTACTTTTGGTTGCATTACAAGCCATACACAATTCCACCAAGCCTCCTCGCATGCTTTTTCCCCCCTTAATCCACGCCCCAACCATCGCATTACTTCCGGCCAAGGCGGTTCAATTTTGACCCCAAGAAACTTTTCCAAGGTAGTCTTTTTAAATTCTTCAAGACGGTGCTCCTTGAGAAATCTCTTATAATTATTTGGCGTTGCTATTTTCTGCAGGGCACCCCCCAATGTCTTGCATGTGGCAAAAGCCTCTGTTACCTTTTTTAAGCTTTTCCGCAGCTTTCTTCTTTCATCAACTTGCGAAACGCCATATTTATTGGGGTCTGGCAAATGGTCGATGGAAGAGCAGTACGTGTACTCGTTATCTGGAGCTGCGGCAAGCGCTTGTACAGAGTGAAAAGATGGTGAAGGAAAGCTTGGATCGTGAGAAGTTATGTGCCGGATAATCTCTTCTGAACAGCCCAAAACTCGTGAGCTGGGTGGCCTTGAACTGTCAGATGAGTTCTGACTGCCATCTCTTTGGAAACCGAGCTTTTCAGCAAGATTCGCTAATTCTTGCCAGCCTTTTTTCCAAGTCGCAATCAAATCATCTATGTTGTACAGATTGTAATCACTGATTTCAGGCATAAATTCCCCTTTTTAACTGCTCTGCATTATAGGCCATTTTTGGCTAAGTGGCAAAGATTTACGCTGTTTTTACTTGCTTTGCAGGGATACAACGGGTACGGTTAATGTGTACCGGGAATGGTGCGAAGCTTCAACGCTCCTACTGCTCGGCTTGCCCCGCACCAATTGAGCTTCGGCTCACGCCTAATTCGTGCGGGATGAAGGTGTGGTGATGTTGAGAAGAAGACGCAGAAATTATTAACCGCAGAGAACGCTGAGAGCGCAGAGATAAGATAAGAATAAAGAGGGAAGAGATAGATTCCTGCTTGCGCAGGAATGACGATATTATATTCTCTGTGCCCTCTGTGGCAAATTAGTTCGTAGTTTTTAGTTCGTTGTTCATAGTTCGTAGTTGCTCTTGTCTGTGAAATCTGCGTCTAATTTTTCTTCGTGACTTGGTGCCTTCCTGGCTAAGAAATCCGTTAAATCTGTGGCTAAATATTATTGAATTCTCTGAGTTCTCTGTGTACTCTGTGGCAAATTAGTTCGTAGTTATTAGTTCGTTGTTCGTAGAAAATCTGTGTTAATCCGTGGTTGCTATATATTTCGTGTTTATTCGTGTCAATTAGTGGCAAAAATACTTCGTGCCTATTTTTTGTTCATCAATAATCAATTATCACTAATCAATTATCAATTGAAACGCCCTCCGTGCCTGCACACTTCGACATACGCAATGCGCAATACGAAATACGCAATACGAATCTACACCGTGATTTAAAGGCAGTCCGGCATAAAGCAGCAGTCGGTATATTGACACTCACCGTTTGCCGTTCCAAAGCACGGCGTACACCCCTCTGCTTCCTGGATACTGTGGATAAGTTCTGCCTTCTTCATTTTTCCGGCGCTTACGCCGAGACGTTTTGCCTTGCGTTTTATTTGGAGCATTGTCATAGTTTTTTTCTTTACTTTTGTTGCTGGCATTCTTTTCCCTTTCAATTTTTTCTCAGGCCCGCCTTAAAATCCTACATTCTCAATTCCAAATTCTACATTCTAAATTCTGCCCCTGCTTATTCCTGTCTCCCTGCTTCTTACTCCTCTTGCTCCTCACTTCCTAAATCGATTATTTACGCAGGTCGGTACAAAAAAAACGCCCAAAAAGCTGTAATTTCTTGCATTTTTTTTCAATTTCCTGCAATTTTTCGCGTTTTTGCGCACTTTTTACCCATTTTTCTCACTTTTTTAGAGCCAACCTGCGTAAATGATTGAAAAATCAGCGTGTTTGGTTGAAGATATGCCCCCAAATCCCCCTGCGACATACGCAATACGAAATACGAAAACCTACCGCATAATCCAGCGTTTGCCCTCGTAAGCCACTTTGACATCAGACCTTAGGGCCGTATCACCCCTCAGCTTATAGCTCAATTCAAGCGTCTTTCGCAGGAAAACCTTGACCGGATTACCCGTCTTGTCCTTCGCTATCGGATGGTCGATAGCAGCCGTCTCGTTACTCAAACCTGTTATAAATACTTTTATATCCTGGGCTTGCGCGTCAAAATCAGGCCAGATAATAGCGATATCCTTGGTGTTATCTTCGCCCTGAAGTATCTTATTACCCGCCTTTTCCAGCGGTTCAAGAAACGGATACCTACGCCGATGGCGCCTCTTTATCTGCTCAAAAACCGCTGTCAAAGTGTTTTTGCCCGCTGGAATAATCCTGAAGGTATCCGTCATCAGGTCGCATTTGGGATAGAAGTCAACATCCCGATTTGCCTTGTTGGTGAGCGTTATTATCGTGTACCAGAACCGTCTCGGCTTGCTATTGGCGCCTGGCCGCAGCGCGATTTGCTGCGGATGCTCAAATCTTACATCTACCGTCCAGTCGTCCGGGCCGGGCACAATAGCCGGCTCAGGGGCCGCCAGACACGCACAGGCCGCTGCCGCCCAGACTGCCAACGTCCCATAAATAAAGCTCTTCATCGCATACCCCTCATCAAAAAACACTGCACTTTGCACTTGTTATGCCTTAACCGGCGTTTTAACTATTCTACAATAAATTCGCAGCTGAATCAAGCATATTTTGCCTCTTATTTGAAGTTGGCATATCCAACACCATCATCGGCTCATTACCGTTTTGATTCCCAATTTCAAGATTTTTATTATTTCCCCCTGATTTTTATATCCTAAAACGAATACAGAAAACGGTTGCCTGATAGAAAAAATTGGGTTACTTTATCCCGCAGCCGGGTAAATTTGATTTTTAATTAGCACAGAGGCAACCTAATGCCGGACGAACAAAGACAATTATTGCGGCAGATATTATTGCAGCAGATTGAGCTCTTGCTCGAAGCCGACAACACCGCCGCCCTCGCCCGATTGCTCAAGGAGCAGCGAAGCAGTCATATCGCTGAAATCGTAGAGCTTCTCGATAGTGAGCAAAGGCGCACCATCTTCGATGTACTGGACAAACCAACGTCGGCCGAAGTCCTGGAAAAGGTCGATGAAGCCACCAGGGCCGAACTCTTCGAGCTGCTCGAAGAGAAAGAGTTAGAGAGCATCGTTTCTGAACTCGACCTCGATGACGCCGCCGACCTGCTTGCGGAATTGCCCGACGAGCTGAGCCAAAAAGTGCTCAAGAACATAGAGCCGGCCGAGTCAGCCAAGATTAAGAAACTGATGAGCTACTCCGAAGACTCAGCCGGCGGAATTATGGACCCCGTTGTAATCAGTGTACCCGAGGATGCTACTGTCGCCGAGGCCATCAGTAAAATCCGTGCTGCCGAAACTGATGAGGATTTCTTTTCCGTCTATGTCGTAGATAAGACCGGCCGATTCCTCGGAGACGTCCGTATTCGTTTGCTGCTGACCGGCCCCGAAAACACAAAGATAAGCGGCCTGATTGACCCCGATACCATTTACGTTACCGCCAATGCCGACCAGGAAGAGGTTCGAAACATATTCAGTAAAAACGACCTTATTGTTGCGCCCGTTCTTGACAAAAACCGCAAACTCATCGGCCGAATCACCGCCGACCGAATCATCGAGGTCGCTGAGGAAGAAGCCGCAGAGGACTTATACACAATGGCCGGCACAGACGCCGACGAGCTGGACAAAATATCCGTTTTCCACGCCGCACGGGTCCGAATGACCTGGCTCTTGCCCTGCCTGATTGGCACAGGTATAACCGCTTTGGTCTTGATGTTCTTCTACGAAAAATTCAACATAAAGAATTTGTCTTTGATCTATACTGCTGCGTTTGCTTTTGTCCCGATGATTGCCGCCATCAGCGGCAACGCAGGTTTGCAAACTTCTGCCATTGTGGTTTCCGGCCTGGCAACAGGTCACCTCGCCGCATTGAAATTGAGCCAGGTTTTTACACGCGAAGTACGAATCGCCCTCCTCGTGGCGTTAAGCTGTGGCATCATAGGAGGCGTAGTTTGTGCCATTTTAATCAACTCCAGGGCCACTGATGCCGTCACAGAGCCCACCCGGATTATCTTTGCATTCGGCACAGCTATGTTCTCGGCCATAATGGTTGCCACGACGCTTGGATTATTTCTGCCGTTTTTGTTCCGCCGAATCGGCATAGACCCGGCCATAAGTTCCGGCCCGCTGGTTACAACCGCAAACGATTCGATAAGCGTCGCAATCTACATGACTCTAACGCTGCTGCTTGTTCAGTAAGGAGGTAAAACTATGCAGGATTTTAATTACACCTGTCCGAAGTGTGGAAACACTCAGTGTGAAGTCGGTGAATTTCGCGCTGCCGGCGGATTCCTGAGCAAAATATTCGATGTGCAGTCAAAACGCTTTACAACAGT
>CAZWKM010000143.1:0-3646 GCA_964634165.1 uncultured Pirellulales bacterium
CGTCTGCCGATAATCTCTGGTACCGAAAGGGCCTCAATATTCCGGGCCCGCGTGGCGATAAAGGAAAGCAGAATCATACCTACAAAAGTGCCCAATGGCAGGAAAAGGGCCGCCATACCTACTTCATACGTTTTGCCGGCATTACCCACAATTGACCCTGTACCTATCCACACCGCCAGCATTGTGCAGACCATAATCCAGGGTGAAAGCGTCCTTCCGGCGACGGTGAAATCCTCTTGGGTCTTGACCTGCCGGGATTTGTAAATCCCGATGCCGGCCAGGACAAACAAATACGCGAATATGGCGATTAAATAAATCATCTCTCGTCCCTTGTATAACTCATTTGACAAACTGTTCGACAAAATATTTCGGCGTTAAAGGTTGCCCGGTTGCCCTTGCAATCATGTCGTTCCAATGATAAAGGTTCCCCGGCCCAAAAACCTTTTTTCGCAGGTACTTGCCAATCCTTTTGTCTCGGACATAACTGACACCTTCGTCCGATTCAAGCATTAAAACTTTGTGAACGATGTGGTGATGCAGTTGAGACGCTAACAATTCACCCAACATATAATTATGATAGTAGCAGGGTGCAGTGGTGAAATGAAGCTTGGAAGCCCAACCCGCATCAACAGGCCCCGGAGGTCGTCTAACCAACTGATATTTCTCAACCAGCTCCCACCACAGGTTATTCAAATCCTGGTCGGGATTGGCGTAAAGCTGCTTTTCAAAATTATACATAACCATTGCCCACCGGGCGAAGAGTACCTGTTGAAACTGCAGGTATTTGCTGCTTACCTTTTCAACCTCCTCTCGCTCTTTGTCCGACAGCTCGAGCATTTCCTGCATCCAGGCGGCGTTACGGCTTAATCTGCCGAAGAACATCGCAATGGCTTCCGTGGTAAAGCTGTGCGCCGGTTCTCGAAGCAGCCAGGGCTCTTTCTGATAATGGTATTTGCTGTAAACCGCGTGACCCAGCTCGTGCAATATGGTCTCCATCCACCGTTCTGTATTCTGAAGGTTGCACAGAATGCGAATGTCACCATGACGGTCCACATCCTCGCTGAAAGCATGTGGATATTTACCTTCGCGGTCATATAAATCGCTTCTGGCAAGGATATCATTCACAGGCAGATCGACGCCGGCATAATATTTCTCAGCCAATTCCTTAACATCCTGGTCTTGATAATAAACATCCAGGTCCAGCTCATATACAAGGGGGGTCCTTTGAAAGAATGGGTCATGATAGTGCCAGGGCAGCAGATCCTCGACTCCGACGCCGTAGCTTTTTGCGAGGATGATGTCCAGGTCTTTTTTTAATCGGGCGAAGGGGCCGCTGGTCAATTTATCAAGCTCGCTGAAAATCCTGTCCAGCTCTTTCGCATTTTGCTCACCTGTAACTATGGTCATGGTGTGGTAATTCTCGAAGTCGACCTTTCTCGCCACCTTGTTGCGCAGCTTGACCAGCTCGAGTAAATCGCCGACGATTACATTTCCCACCTGCTTGCTTGCCCGCCAGGCCAATTCCCTTTTGCGACAATCCGTCTCCGTTGTCATAATTGTATAGATGTCACTCATTGTAACCTTCTTACCGTCTATGGTGCTGCGAAATGTGTTGTACTTCTCCTGAATTTTCATGTCCAAATCGACAAGCTTTTTCAGCAGCTCGGGCTCTATCTGATTTTGTAGATAAGCATAATACAATTTATCCAATTGTCGGGCCAGCCTGGCGTCGGTAACTTCGCCGGATTGCTTTATTTCCTTGAGCAAGGCATACTCCTGCGGATTGCTGTGTATTTGGCGAATCTCAAGCTGCAGTTGGCTGAGCTTTTCATAGTGCTCCGATTTGCCGGTAGTGGAGGCGTCCCAATAGGTAAGATTTACCTGTGTCGTCATAGGTTCGATTTTTTCGACATGAGCCGTAATGAACTTTTCCAACTGTTTTTCCTTTGCGTTAGGTCCACCCCGTAGCATTGCCAGAGGCTGTCTTATGCTACGGGGTCCACAACCAAAAAGCATAAAAGACATAGTAAAGCAAAGAGCTGCGATTGACAAGTTTTTCATACTTCGTTTCCTTTTTAAGCCCGGGAGAGAAAAAATTATTAGCATAAATAACTTAGTTTAGTTGTTCTCATCCGATATACAAACTGCTTTTCTAACCATTCTTCTGAGATGAGATTGCGGTAATATAACGTGTTAACGACCGGCCGTCAAGCTGTCATATTACTGTCATTGGGATATCCAGGGAGCATCCCTGTTTATTTTCAATAAAACATTGACTTTTTTATGGGTGTATGATAGGAAAATTTCAAATTGTGCCGCTTAATAGTTAATAGTTAGCGTTGTGTACAAGTTTTTAAGAACAACCTTGATTTTTGGCCAATTAAGCAAGGTCGAGAGGTAACTTTTCACCTAAAGCCGAAAAAGCAACCTCGTTTTTGAGCTGAAAACCGCATTATGAAAAACCTGTACACGGCGTTAATAGTTATATGTTGTTGCAAAATCTTACTGAAAAATATGGATCGTGAGCGATGAAAAATGGATATTGGCAAAAGATGCTGAGGGTGGACTTGACCAGCCGCAAATCGACAGTGGAACCGATAGAGGAAAAGGACCTGAAGGATTTTATTGGTGGTGCCGGCCTGGGCGCTGAGATTTTGCGGAGAGAATTACCGGAGAAAATAGACCCGTATGACCCCCGGAACCTGATTATTTTTGCGACGGGTCCGTTCCAGGGACCTGCAGTGCCTGGCGGGGCCAAGTTCAGCATCGTTGGAATTTCCCCGCTTACCGGGACGTTTGCGGATACTGCAGCCGGGGCGGCATGGGGGCCGTCGTTAAAGGATGCGGGCTATGATGCGGTTATTCTGGAGGGAGTGTCCGAAAAACCCGTTTATATTCAGATTGTGGATGATGATGTCCGGGTCAAAGACGCCTCTGGTCTGTGGGGCAAGGGTACCTTTGAAACGGTTGATGCAATTCACGAAGAGACGGGGGACAAGAAACTCAGTGTTGCTGCTATCGGTCCTGCCGGAGAACGCAGGGTGGCGATTGCGTGTATCGCTGTAGATAATCACAGCTTTGCCGGCCGGTGTGGCCTGGGCGCAATTATGGGAGCCAAGAACGTCAAGGCCGTGGCCGTGCGGGGCACCAAAAAAGTCGAGGTGCACAATCCTAAGGCCACCAGTGAACTGATCAAAAAGTATCAGAAGCAGATTCACGAAGCGGTCGTAAAAAATGAGTTCAGGAAGCACGGGACACCAGGCCTTTGTGAAACGGCGGAAGGGCTGGGTGATATGCCTATCAAATACTGGGAGCGGGACGTATGGCCTGAGGGAGCTAAAAAACTCGGTGGCCCGAATTATACTGAGGCATTAAATGCCAAACCTTTACCTTGTAAATACTGCCCCATTGGATGCCACCGTAAGATTACGATTACCGAGCCAGAAGAATACAGGTATGAAGGGATAGGGCCGGAGTACGAGACTCTCGGACTGATGGGGACAAATCTGCTGATTGACGACCCCAAGGTTGTTGCTATCGGCAATGATATTGCCAACCGACTGGGACTGGATACGATAAGTGCCGGTGCTATGGTCGGCTTTGCTATGGAATGCTTTGAAAAGGGATGGATTACAACAAACGATAC
>CAZWKM010000143.1:3746-5709 GCA_964634165.1 uncultured Pirellulales bacterium
GTGGACGTGGAAGAGGATAGCACTGTTCGTGGGCTGGCAGAGATTCTTGGGTTGCCCGTTAAGCTCGTTCGGATCGTTACGGTAAATGGTAAGCAGGAAGACCTAAATAAAGTCCTGTCTAATGGTGACCTGGTCTATATATTCCCTCCGGCCATAGGCGGGGGCTGATTTCGGTTGAATCGAGTATAAAGATGATTAGTGCGGAGGAAGCAAGACTCTTAGAACCGTATTTCACGAAAAGTGAAACTTCGGAGATTACTATGCGGCAGGCAGAAAAAGTTTCCATTGAAACTGGTATTTGCCTGAGGAAGGTTGAATGGTTTGCTATTCGAAAGGGTTTTGTTCCCCGACGGTATCGACACAATCTGGGCACTTTTTCCTGTGCCGGTCAATTGAAACTTCTGGAAAGCAAGGTGGTTTTGATCGGTCTTGGAGGCCTCGGTGGGCATTTACTTGAGCAGCTTGGCCGCGCAGGTGTTGGGGAAATTGTTGGAGTTGACGCTGACGTTTTTGATGAAACCAACCTGAACAGGCAGTTGTTGTCTAACGAGGGAAACCTCGGAAAAGAAAAAGCTTACCAGGCGAAAGAGCATCTGGAGAAGATCAATAAAGCCGTTAAGTTTACCGGTTTTCTGTGTCGGCTTGATGAGTTGCCGGATGAAGTCTGGCAGAAGGCTGCTCTGGTGTTTGACTGCCTGGATAACATTGCTGACAGGCTGAAGCTTGCTCATAAATGTTCGGAAATGAAGTGTCCCCTGGTCCACGGTGCCATTGCCGGGTGGTATGGCGAAGTCGGCGTTGTGTGGCCCGAAAGTGAAATGCTGGAGAAGCATTACCAGGGGCAGCGTGAAGGGATAGAAAAAGAACTCGGGACACCACCTTTTACGGCTGCGGTGGCGGCAAGTCTGATGGCGGCAAAAGGGGTCCAGATTCTTACCGGGAAATACCGCTCCACGCAGCCAACAATTCACTTCTTTGACCTGCTTGAGGACGATTGGGAAAATATCCAGTTGTAGTCTTCGTGATTATTGGCTGGAAAGACTTTATGTCACAAGCGTTTCCAATATTTCCCTTAATCTCTGTTTGTCTCCATCTGTGGGTGGCAGCAACGGTCTTCTGGGATTGCCGTAAGGCCGACCTAAAATCTCGAGCCCCGCCTTGGTCAACTGGACGTACTGCCCGGTTGTTTCAAACATAGTCAGCAACGGTAGAAGCTTGAAATACAATTCCCTGGCTTTTTGTATATCCCTTTGTACTGCCGCCAGTTCATATAACTGAACACATAAATTGGGGACCATATTGGCCGGAGGAGCAACCCATCCCTTTGCACCCATTAAAAACATTTCCATTGAAAGGGTGTCACAACCGCAGAAAATGTCGATATTATCTCCACAGAGATGCATAATTTCAGCAACACGTGTCATGTCACCGGAGCTTTCCTTGATGTGTGATATCTGTTCGACCTCCGCCAGTCGAGCCACCAGGGGTGGTAACATATCAACGCCGGATGTTGTCGGATTGTTGTACAGTACAATCGGCAGGTCAATACTCTCGGCAAGCGTTTTGTAGTGTTCGTAAATCTCCCGCTCGTTGGGATGGCAGTAGTACGGCGGTACAACCATCACGCCATCCGCTCCAGCTTTCTGTGCATACTGAGAACGTTTTATCGTGTCCTTCGTGGCTACGGCTGCTGTACCAACTACGACAGGAACTTTTCCTTTGACTTCATCTATGGTGATGTCCGCTACCTGCTGGAGTTCCTGGTCAGACATGGCGGCAAATTCACCCGTGCTGCCGGTTGGAATAATACCATGCACGTTGCCTTGATCCACAAGATACTGCAAATGCTTCCTCAGTGCAGTCTCGTCTATCTTATCGTCTTCGGTAAAAGGCGTGCAGATAACGGCATATACTCCCTGGAATTTCTTATCCATAAAAACTCCTTTCTGTATTTCGACTCTTA
>CAZWKM010000144.1:0-5707 GCA_964634165.1 uncultured Pirellulales bacterium
CGTTTGCGCAATATCTCATTCTCGAAATAGTTCGTAAATTTGTATTTCATATATTCTATTATAGCACAAAATGAATATTCCAACAACAAAGAGCTGCCACAGATTCTACTGTTTGTTACTTTTATTTAATCTGTAATACAATCTTTCAACTCCTTGTTTTTTATGCGTGTTTTTTAAAAACAATTTTTATAACTCTTTTCTCTTTAAGGCCTTATATCCTTTTTTGGTCCCTTTGAACATTTGCCCTTTTTTGTCTTTTCTCTGCGACCTCAGCGATCTCTGCGGTAAATCTTTTTTGGTTGCGGCCGAAGGCCGCGCCAAGTTTATCAGTGTTCATCTGTGGCTAATTAAAAAAAGAGGCAAGTCAAAAAACTTGCCTCTTTCGTTCTTTAGTAACTAACTTGTTGGTCTTAGTCGCCTCTTATTTGCGACGACGCAACAGGAACAATCCGCCAAAACCGAGTAAAGCAATCGTCATCGGCTCAGGAATCACGGTGACCGTGTCTATCACATTACCGGCATCAGGAGCACCCACACCTGTGTCACCGTACAGCGTAATAGCTACGGGGTAGTTTGCCGCGTGTGTATAAGTCATCTTATACCAGGTGCCTGCGGCAATGCTGGTCATCGTGGCGGGAGTCATTGCATAACCATCTCCAAGAGTCGCATCACTCCAGGGTGCGATGACCGAAAACATCATCTCGCCAGTCTCATCAACCGGACTGCCCAAAGAACCATCAACCAGACTCGCCGGCGCTATCAGAGCAAAATACATACTCACGAAACCTGTTGTAGGCGCGTCGGACACCAACCCAAGTGTAAAGGTATCAGTTACGGCTATGTTGATTTCGCTCACCGCTGTATCTCCGTCAATGGACAACACCACCGCTGCACTTGCCGCCGAGGTCATACCAAGAACCAACATAAAAATTAACAACTTCTTCATCATTGAACTCCTTCCAAAAAAACAAAATTCTTAAAACTCTTCATCACAAAACTCTCATCAAGCTACCATTACGGCACATCCAGACAGTCATTAGGAACGACGTCTGCATTCCAATAGGTGATAAACACGTTCAGATCCGGACCAAATACACGTTTTCCTGCGTATGGCATGTGGTCAAAATCCGCTGAAATCCACGTATCAACATCCGGGTCGCCACTGTAATCCTGGTTCCAACCAGCAATCAGCACATTCAGATCCGGGCCAAACACCCACTTGCCCGCATACATTGCTCCGTCAGCGTCACCATGACACTGACGCGGATTGCACCAGCTATCGGGCTTGCCGACAGCAACCCATTCATCATAATCGGGATGGGCGCTGGGGAAGCAGTCAGCCGGACCGAGGACCACGGCGCCGGGTTCGTAAGTCGGAATGACCACTTCATCGGGGTCTTCCATAACCACGCCTAAGGCTTCGCTGCCTTCGCCGCAGCGGGCTGCATTCCCGGCAATATTCACGGTGCAGCTTTCGGTTACCACAATCGTACAAAGTACGCCGCTGTCTGCAGGAGCGTTAGCATCCGTGTACAGCGAGCCCATCTCGATGGTGATGCCGGCAGTTCCCAGACCGTCAAGAGCACCGGGGTCATCAGACGGAGCGACCGGAGTATTATAATCGGAAACGGTACCGTCCGCTTCAATGACGATTGTGCCCGGGAAAATACCATAGCCCTTAACATCCGCGTCGCACTCACCGACCATCGCGGGAGTACAGGCAACAATATTCCCGTCGGTGACCGTGATGTCCACACCGAACGCTCTTGGCAGGTTCCCGTCTGTGCTGTAGCTTATCTCGACCTGATTTGTGTCACCCACCTGCGTGGCAGTAATCGTAACAGCCGCCCAGGTCGGAGCCGCAAACAGCAACACTGCCAAAACAAAAGCAATCTTTTTCATAATATAACCTTCCTTTCTTTTCTTCTTCTTCGCAGAGTTACACGCTCTGCATCATCTTGGTTTCTACACAAATTACAAATCATGCTCCTGCCTAAATATAATCTCAATTACGCTTGCTATCCCGTGTGGACAAAGCGTACCGGCTGGCAAGAGTAGCCGGCCACAAAAGCAATAACTTTACGCTCTTACGCACCCTCCTTTCTCGCTGATTGGCGAAAATGTGTGCCTAAAAACTATACGCACTGGTTATTGTTGGTTAAAGATTAAGTGTAGAGTATCATAAGCTTCTGCAAAAATCAAGGAAAAAATGCGAAAAAATAAAAAAAAATGTAAAAAAACACAGAAAGATTAAAGATTAGGCCATAATCCCATAGAAATAGACATATAGCCCTTACAACGAAGAAAGACTATGGGCTGTCTTTTGGCTGTTAATTTGGGTAAATAGGCCTGTTAGGGCTATTTTTAGGGCCAATCCCGCTCCGGCACCGCATCTTGCTGCCAAAACAATTTTGTAACCGTTCAGGGGGTATAAATTGCGTTTTTGTGTCATTGCGAGGCCATATTCTGCGGCCGTGGCAATCTCAAACGCTCTCCGCAGGACGCCTATCGGCGGAAGATAGAGATTGCTTCGTCGCTTCGCTCCTCGCAATGACGAAAAACGGCCAAAATTCAACATATTACCCCGTGAACGGTTACACAATTTTTTTGTGTGATTTTGCAGTTCGTATATGCAATTTTGGTGGCCCTGTGGTATTTTGCCGTTATGTACAATTTTCTAAAAGGACGACTTGTAGTTGTAAGACTATGTCTGCTGGTGTCCGCTTTAGCGCTGGTTGCCATCGGGATAGCGGCTATTTATTCGGTTGGGCACCCTGCGGAGCTGAGCCCTGCGAGCCAGACCGTCGGTTTGGCCAATCTCTGGAAAAAGCAGATTGTATTTGCTGCAATTGGCGTCCTTGTCTTTATAGCGGCCAACCTGGTCAATTACCGGCGATTTGGCGCGGCAAGCTACTGGATGTACGCTTCTATTCTACTTTTATTGGGCGTTTTGCTAATCGGAAGATATCTCGTAAATATCCCCTTTATCCCTGAAATCAATAATGCGCACAGGTGGATTAGAATCCATCCGAAATTGCCACAGATACAGCCATCGGAGCTTTGCAAGCTGGCGTATATACTCGCTTTGGCCTGGTACCTGCGTTATCGCAGTAATTACCGCAACTTCAGGGCGCTAATCGGGCCGTTTGCGCTGACGCTGCTGCCAATGCTCCTGATACTGCTCGAGCCGGATTTGGGAACGGTCCTTTTAATGATGCCGATTCTTTTTGCGATGCTCTTTGTCGCCGGCGCAAAGGTCAAGCATCTGCTTTTGATTGTACTGATGGCGGTCCTGGTAAGCCCGCTGATGTGGTACAAGATGGAGAATTATCAGCGGATCAGAGTAAGCAGCGTCCTGCTGCAAAGCAGCTGGATTCGGCAGAAGGCCGAGCAAAACCCGACGCTGGGCAAGATTCTTGTCGGCAGCAAATTCAGTACGAAGCAGTGGAAGGATGACCTGGGTTATCATCTGGTCCGTTCTAAATTTGCGGTTGCTTCCGGTGGAGCGAAAGGATACGGTTTTCGGCGAGGGCCCTTTATCAAGTACAACTTTCTGCCCACAAGGCACAATGACTTCATATTCGCCGTCATTGCCCATCAATGGGGCTTTTTGGGCTGCCTGGGCCTGCTGGGGCTTTGTGTGATTATTATTGGCTGCGGATTGGAAATCGCAGGTAACAATACCGACCCGTTCGGCAGATTGCTTGCGGTCGGTATCGTGGCAATGTTTGCAGTTGAGGTCATCGTCAATGTGAGTATGACGGTCGGGCTGATGCCGATTACAGGGCTGACTTTACCGCTGGTAAGCTACGGCGGGTCAAGCCTGCTGGTCAGTATGGCTGCTGTCGGATTGTTAAATAACGTCGGGCGCTGCAGACCTTTCAGCGTAGCGCGCCCCGTTAGAAGTTAGAAGTAGGACGCAACGGATGACTGCCATATCTTTGCTGCGGACTTCTAACGGGGCACGGAAAGTGTGAAGCGTATGCCGCTTCACGAAACACGAGACACGAACAGCGAGCAATGATAAAAGGCTTTAGACAAATTGCCTCTCTTACTGCGCTTAGTAGAGTGTTTGGTATGGTGCGGGACATAACTTTCGCCCATTTCTTTGGCGCCGGCTGGCTGATGACGGCCTGGACAATGGGTTTTAAGATTCCCAATCTTGCCAGAAGACTCTTTGGCGAAGGTGCGGCTTCTGCTTCCTTTATTCCCGTATATAGCGAGCAGCTTCATAGAGACCCGCAGCAGGCGAAGGAGCTGGCCAACACCGTTGTAACTGTTATATTCGTAGTGCTTGCGGTAATAGTCCTTATTGGCGAAGGGCTGGTTTGGGGCTACTACGGTTTTTTCGAGACCAGATTCGGGCCTCGACTCGGGCTGACATTGTGTTCGATTATGCTGCCGTATATGATATTTGTTTGTATGGTGGCAATTCTGGCCGGCATCCTCAATGTGCACAGACATTTTGCCACGCCTGCTGCGGCGCCGATTGTGCTAAATATATTCATTATTGCGAGCATCTTATTTGCCGGCTGGGTGTTGAAAATCAAGGCCGAACAACAGGTCTTTTTTGTTGCGGCTGCAGTACTAATCGCGGGGCTTGTGCAGATAGCGATTCAGATTCCCTCTCTGCGTGCCAGCGGCGTTTCAATCCGGCCCGCGTGGGATATTCACTCCGAGCCGTTCAGAAAAATCATCATTATGATGGGTCCTATGGTAATAGGTCTTACTGTTACACAGTTGAATACACTTGCGGATGACATTATTGCTCTTTCCTTTATGAGTGAGCAAGGTTACCCCTTGAGTTATGGAGCGCCCTCTTATTTGTATTACGCCCAGCGACTTTACCAATTTCCTTTAGGAGTCCTGGGTATATCCCTGGCAACGGCAATTTTTCCGGTGATGAGCTCGGATGCCGCCAGGAAGGATTTTGATGCACTTACCGGGACAATCGCACGTGGAATTAAGGCGGCTGTATTTATCGCAATTCCTGCCACTGCGGGGATTTTTCTGGTGGCCAGGCCGTTGGTCTCCGCTATATTCGAGCACGGCAAATTCGAGAGCGCAGATACGCCGGTAGTTGCGTGGACGTTGTCATTTTATGCCGCGGGGCTGTGCGGCTATTTTGCTCAGCAGATTTTGACGCGGGCGTTTTACTCTCTGCAGGATTCTAAGGCACCGATGCGAAGTGCGATGATAGCGGTGCTTGTGAATGTTATTCTTAATCTGACTCTTATCTGGTTTATGGGAGTGGCGGGATTAGCACTTTCGACCGCGATTTGTTCGTATTTGCAGGTCTTTATCCTTGTTTTCATGCTTCGCAAGCGGCTCGGGACGCACATATTGGAGGGATTGCCGGTTACGTTGGTGAAAACACTTGTGGCGACGCTTGTTATGTGGCTGGTTGGGGCGGGGGTTTTGGGCCTGTGCCGGAATTGGCCCGTCGGCACCCGGTTTGATATCCTAAGGCTTGCGGCGGTCGTTCCTTCGGCGGCAGCAGTGTATTTGCTGGCGGCAAAGATTTTACATATCGAGATGCTTTCTCTGCTAACGGGGCACAGAGAAACTACGAACGGTCCGATTGATGATTGATTATTCATGCTCTTACTTATAATGATGCATCCTTTGAAATTGGCTTTGATTGGGTTTGATTTGGGTTTGTTTTGTTCGAGCCTGAAAGCGGTTTCATTTTCATAATCCTCTATAA
>CAZWKM010000145.1:0-5671 GCA_964634165.1 uncultured Pirellulales bacterium
ACAACTATAAGCTCAAGGCCAAATATGAGCAGGTGCAAAAAAATGAAGTCATCTGTGAGGAGTACCACGTTGATGACGCAGAAATCGTAGTGGTTGCGTACGGCGTTGCAGCAAGAATCGTGCGCGGCGCGGTGAACAAGGCAAGGGAAGACCAAATCAAGGCCGGGTGGATACGCCCCATCACCTTGTGGCCCTTCCCAACAGAGCAAATCAGCAAGGCCGCTGATGAATTGCGGATTTTCCTGACTGTGGAGATGAGCTGTGGCCAGATGATCGAGGACGTAAAACTGGCCGTAGCCGGGAAAGCACCGGTAGTATTTTACGGCCGACCCGGCGGCGGCGTGCCAACCGTTGACGAAATTCTGGATAAAATCAAACAATTGACGATACCGGCTAAAAGGTAAGAAGGATGAACCCCGTTAGACCTAAATGGTTTTACACATATGTTCTTATGAGCAAAAAAGACTTGAAATTCTATACCGGTGCTACCAATAATCTAAATAAGAGATTAGAACAGCACAATGCCGGATTGGTTCGCTCCACCAACCATAGACTTCCAGTCAAACTGATCTATTTTGAAGCTTGTTTGGACAAAGATGATGCCTATCGGCGAGAAAAATACTTAAAAACTGGAATGGGTAAAAGATTTCTAAAAAAACGTCTAAAAGGAGGTCTAACGGGGTGAAAACAGTATTTACGCGAACACCTACATTAAAAGACTGCCCGACACATTACTGCCCCGGATGCGGGCACGGGATTGCTCATCGACTAATAGCTGAGACAATCGATGAGCTGGGCATACACAACCGAACCATCGGCATAGCGCCGGTAGGATGCGCGGTGTTAGCGTATAATTATCTCGATGTCGATATGGTCGAGGTGGCGCACGGCAGACCACCGGCGGTGGCCACAGGTATGAAAAGGACCAACCCGGACAAAATAATCTTCTCCTATCAGGGCGACGGCGACCTTGCGGCAATCGGAACAGCGGAAATTATTCACGCCGCACATAGAGCCGAACAAATAACGGTCATCTTTATCAACAACGCTGTCTTCGGTATGACGGGCGGCCAGATGGCGCCGACGACCCTTCTGGAGCAGGTTACAGCAACGACGCCGCAGGGCCGACAGACCACCAGCGAGGGCTATCCGCTGCAAGTATCGGAATTGTTGGCACTGTTGCCGGGCGCAATTTATGTTGAGCGCTGCTCCGTATATAACCCGGCCCAAATCCGCAAGACCAAAAAAGCCATCAAGCACGCCTTCGAGCTGCAGGTCAATGGTGCCCGGGGTCTGTCGCTTGTTGAGGTCCTCTCGCCCTGCCCGGTTTATTGGCGAATGACGCCTGTTAAGGCAATGGAATGGATAGAAAACGAAATGACAAAAGTGTTCCCGCTGGGCCGATTGAAAGGCTAAAAACCGAACATCAAATATCGAATGTCGAATGCGCAAATGACTACAAACGATTCTTATGAAGAGGTTATCATCGCCGGCTTTGGCGGACAGGGAATCCTGCTGGCCGGCAGACTGCTGGCCCAGACGGCGATGAAGCAAGGCCTCGAGGTAACTTTTATGCCCGCCTACGGCGCCGAGGTTCGAGGCGGCACATCCAATTGTGCGGTTATTGTGGCGGACGAGTCTATTGCCTCACCCATAGTCAGCAAACCCGACTCGCTGATTGTAATGAACAAGGCCTCGCTGAATAAATTCGCTCCACGCCTTAAAACCGGCGGCCTGCTGGTGATGAATAGTTCCCTGATTGACAGCAAGCCGCAACTGGACAAAACGATTGAAATAATAGCGGTGCCTGCCGACGAACTGGCAGTTGAATTAGGCAGCCGGAAAGCCGCTAATATGGTGGCCCTCGGCGCGTATTTGCAAAAGCGAGGACATCTTGCCCCGGATGCGGCAGCTGAAGCTCTGCCCGACGTGCTTGCGAAGCGATACCATCAAACATTGCCGCTAAACACCGAAGCTCTACGCCGGGGCGCTGAATTCGCTAAAAATAGCGGATAGAAAAAGAAAACTATACGCTAAACGCTATGAAAAAAGAAAGTATGCAAAGAGATATTTTTGGCCGGCTAAACAGCAGCCGACGGCGTCCGTTTACTCTGCGTATGGCACCGATGATAGATATGATTTTTCTGCTGCTGATATTCTTTTTCGTAGCAGCGAAGTGGAGACCGCAGGAGGATTTTCTGCCGTTCCAATTAACTGCTGCACAGGCACAGGAACACAGCATCGGAAAACCTGAGCCCCTAATAATACACATTTTTGCAACGGAAACCGGCTGCCATGTCCGGATAGGCGGACTCTACACGGCCCAGATAGAAAATCAAACAATTGAGGCCGACCTCGTTGTGTTGATAGAACAAATAGAAAAGTGCCTGCTTGCCCAAAAAAGGTTCGCCACCGACCCCGTAGAAATAATTTGCAGCCCGGAAGTGAAATGGGAACATCTGGCAAAAATATATAATGTGTTTTACGGAATGGGCCTGACCGACATTACATTACCAATGACGGAGTAATCCCGACAATGGGTACCTCTATTAAATGCAGCCCTAAAATCATAATCGCTTTATGTGTTGTGTTTTTCTTTTCATCTCTGCCGGCAAGCCCGGCCAACACAATCCCGACCGCAGAAGATATTAACAGTCTGGCCGAAACAGCAAAGCTGACCGCCGATGCTTTTATGCGCGAAAGCTTCCAACTCCGTATGCAATATGAGTTCAGCGGGCAATTTTTGACCCGGAACGATAAAGAAAATCTGCACACTCTCGCAAAAAAAGCCGGCGACCGGCTGCTGGCAATCGCAGAAAGCCAGCGAAAACTAAAAAAGCAAATCGAAGACTATCAAGGAGATGACTGGGACAACAGATACGGCTCGACAGGGCTGTGGAGAAAGCTGTCCAGGGACCTTTACGTAACCACCTTAAGTAAGTGTGAAATTGATTTTTATCTTGCCCTTTCATCTCAACAGTTACAAAGAAGTAAAATATCACAGGACATACTGGCCCGGATAGATTCATTAAACCAAACCCACAATATAGCGTATTCACAGCTCTTAAAAGCCAGAACCCTCGCCCTGCTTGCCCGGACGGACCCGGCCTATAAGCCATTAGCAAAAAAAGAATTCGATTTGCTGATGGAGCGTTCCGACATGAGGCATTCGACTGTTTTCAAAATAGCAATCGAAAGAATCAAGTTATTCGGCCCAACCTCGCCCGACCAATTAAAAACAATAGCCGAGAGCATCGCGAAAAGCAGATGCAAAGACGACATCGAACTGGTTTTGTCGCTCGCGTTTCTGCAGCGACGACACGATACCGATGCCTTTGAAAAAATTGTGCAGCTCCGGCCGGAAACAAAATCTTTTCTCGGCTCGCTGATATTGCACAATCTTTCCTGCCAGATTAAAGCAGGAAAATTGACGGAACAAACCTTACGGCAAATCACCGTTTTTGAAACAGAGCTTGCCGTACAACAAATATGGAATAATATATCCGAAGAACATCAAACGCTCCTGGACTACCTGGCAGGCACAAAAAAGTTTCAAACCCCTTTGATACTGTACGTAACAGCAGTTACGCTTGCAGATTCGTCGCCTATTAAAGCGGTTAAACTCCTGGTAAAGGCAAGTAAACTCCAGCAACAGCAAAAAAGCGAGATGTTAGAGACCTCAGCCGAGGAAATTGCCGAACAAGCTGCGAAGCTCGCATACAATCTGTTCGCCCAAAATTCACTTAATTGCCCGGCTGCCCTCCAGACCTTTGAAAACTACTCTGCAATAGCAAATAAAAAAATCGATGAAGAACTGGAGTACCTCTACAGTATCGTCCTGAATGACTGCGGCAGAACTACAAAAAGCAAAGAGCTATTGCAAAAGATAGCTGACCGCCCTGCCGGACGTTGGCGCAACAGAGCAAAGCTGGACCTCATAACGGCAGCAATACAGCAAAGCCAGTCTAAAAATCGAGAAAAGCGCAGTGAACTACTCAAGAAATTAGGCGTTTTAATTGCAGACTGCACCGGCAAAAACAAAAGCGACAGCCAACTACGGGCAGAAGCAATAACCTTATATTGTAAATTGCTTCTTGAATCGCAAGATAAGGACTCGGCGCAAAAGGTTCTGAATGTCCTCACTGAGGCCGACACCATACGTGACCCAAACTTGTATGTTTTCAAATCGAAAGCCCTGCGGCGGCTGGGCAAATTGGACAAATCTGCCGAATACTTGGTCAAAGTTTGCCAACCTAACCATCGGCAGCACGTCTTCGAAGCGATGAAACTGCTCTCAGAAATTGTTGACCAAATCGAACAACTACAGCAGCAGACAACCGATTTTCCCAAACTAATGAAAAATTCTCAAATAATCGCTCAATATTGCGAAAGAATTGCTCTATCCACTTTCGGCCTTATTCCAGTCAATCAGGCCTGTTTATATCTGGCCGAGATATCCGTTTTCGCTGCCTTAAAAGATAAGGAAAAATTATCAGAAGTCGATAAACTGCTTAACAATATCGCCCAAAACAGTGACGCCAACGATGTCAACTTGCTTCGCTGCCGGGCAAGACTGCTCACCGCCCAGGGCAGATTCAGCAAGGCAGCCCGATTGTGGGCGCAGGTTGCCAAAATACGAAAAAGTGAAACTGTTTCAACAAACCGGCGAAACTGGAAATGGTGGCGGGCTAAGTTTTATGAACTTCACTGTTGCGCAAAAATATCACAGACGGAAAAAGAGAAAGTCTCACATACTATCGAGGTCCTCGAAAACAGCTTTACCGATATCCCACCTTTATGGACTGAAAAACTAAGCTCGCTGAAACAGCAGTGCCGCCATAGCGAAAAACAAAAAACGCAAAACGTAAAACTATAGCATGGAATTCAAAAGTTTTAGTTATAGATTATTAGCTTAAAAAGTCTAAGATTAAGGACAAGAATAAAATGAATTGCAACAAAACTTTTCGTGTATCACTATTTGTATGTATCACACTATCCTTGTCTGTCTCTGCCATCTATGCTGCAGAGCAATATAAGCAGCAAAGCAGAGATGCAATCTCCCAAACCGTGGACGGCAAGCACGATAGCGCCGTAAAACAATTTGAAAACTATCTCAAGAAACATCCCGGCGACCTCGAATCCCTGTACGGCCTGGCGGTTGCTTATGCACAAAAGAAAGATATTGACAAAGCAATGGCCTACGCCAAACAGGCCGTTGACGCAGGGCTTCCTTTCGGCCGTTTCCTCGCCGGCCCGAGGGATTTGCTGAAACCCCTGACCGACAGCACCGAATTTCAGGAACTCTCGAAAAAACACGCCGTCGAGCTCCTGCACGGCCCTATGCTCGGCTGCGTTACCGACAGCAGCGCGAAATTCTGGGTGCGCACGACCAACGAAGTACCCGTGCAAGTCATCGTAAGCGCCTCAAAGGCAATGCGCCCAATCATTAAGTCCGCCATTGTAAAAACCGACGCAGGCAAAGACTTCACCGCTGTGCTTACCGTCGATGGGTTGAAAACTGATACATTGTATGATTATGGACTTTGGGTGAAAGGCAGCAAGAAACCGAAAGAAGGACGGTTTAGAACGTTTCCTGCTTCCGGAAAACCGGCAAAATTTCAAATCGGCTTCGGCGGCGGAGCAGGATATACGCCTCAGCACGAAAGAATGT
>CAZWKM010000146.1:0-5634 GCA_964634165.1 uncultured Pirellulales bacterium
AACGAAACTTGTCGATGCATCATATTAGATTAGATTAAAAAGGTACGGCTCTGGAGAATGACCAGTTCGGCCATATTAGCTTTACCTTACGTTGCCCATTTTCCAGTATTGAAAACAAGTCAGAGCGAAATGCGGGCATAACAAGCAAGAAGCTAAAAAGCAAAAAGGAAAGAGCCACAACCGATTTAATCTTGCCCCTGTGAAGCAGAAGGCGAGTATTTCAAACGTAACTAAAAAAAAATAATGGGATATCCTCGCTCCTGACGGCACAGGGGCTTTTTTTTGAATTTATTTCTTCTTACCATCACCACACCTTGTTAGAAATCGTTTTTTTTGGGGGGGGCAAACGCATTTGTGGAATTTCTAACGGGGCAAGCCGAGCAGCAATAACGTAGTAGGTTAACTACTCGAATGGAGCGAGGGGCCTTTCATTTTGGTACAAGTCGGAACGCCAAGACTGCTCGACCGGCATTAGCAAAGTCGCCTCGCAGCTTGATACGGCTGCCATAAGCTGCATCGCTTTTAGAGGTATGTATGCTGAAACGAGTGGGCAGGCTTGCTTCGCTCCTCGCAATGGCGAAAAACGGCCAAAATTCAACATACTGCCCCGTGAACGGTTACTATTTTTGTAATGTTCGAGCCATTTATCGAACATGCATAAAATCCCAAATTATGCGTAATACCAATTATAGTTAAAAATTGCCGAAAAAATTGTACATTATACTAACTGCGAGGGCCTGGATTCCTGCTTTCGCAGGAATGACAAGGTCAGGTAATCGGCAATCAATAAATAGAATTGGTATAACTCCTTATTTTGTAAGGATTTCTCCTAATAAAAAGTGCGAAACTTAACAAGCAGAATCATTCCTAAATTCCGATTATACAGCTACTTATTCTGCTATACATGCTTTGGGTTGTAACAAAGCCGAATATAGAAAGAATAATCGTGGCTCGTTACCGCTAACTTTCGGATATCCGGCAACGAAAATTGTACTTGACAGTCAGAAACTATTCGGTATTGTAATAATCCAAGAGTTGGATATTATGGTCTGTAAATGTTTGGGAGAAATATCCACCGTGCAGAGTATTTAGTAACCTTTTTATGTGGCAGGGCTAAAATATGGAAATCAGGGATTTCTTGGAAGCTATAAAAGGGCCTTATGAGGCAAGTTACACACCAAGGGTATCGAGATGGGTTACGGCAGCGGTTTTAGTTGTGGTGGCAGTCATCGGACTTAGCACGGCGATTTACACCGTACCCACTGATTCCGCCGGCGTGGTAAAAAGATTCGGAAAATACAGCCGAACAACCGAGCCGGGCATACACCTAATGCTGCCTTTTTGGATCGAAACGGCTGCCGCCGTTCCGGTCAAAAGGGTGCAAAAGGAGGAATTCGGCTTTAGAACACTCAAAGCGGGCGTGGATTCGCAATATCTCGGTGTCGAAGAAATAGACGCCGGGAGATCGCGCACTGAAGATTTAATCAGATTGATAGTAGAAAGTGGCGAAAGGGTCTCAAGAAGCGGAGCTCGCCAGCTGGTGGAAATGGCCAAAGAGATACTAAGAGGCGAATACGTAATGCTGACCGGAGACCTGAATATAACCGACGTCGAATGGATCGTTCAGTACAAAATAAAGGACGCTAGGAACTATTTGTTCAATGTGAGAATACCCAAACAGGCAATAAGGGACGCAAGCCAGGCAATGATGAGGCGGCTTATAGGGAACGGCAGTGTGGACGAGGCCATAACCATCGGAAGAATAGAATATGAAAGTGACGCCAAGAAATTATTGCAGGAGCTGCTCGATGAGTATGAGACCGGAATTCATATCGTTACGATCAAACTCCAATCGTCCAACCCTCCTCAGAGAGTAAGACCTGCCTTTAACGAAGTAAACAAGGCCCTGCAACAGAAGGAGCAGAGAATCAACGAAGCAATGAAGGAGTACAACGAGGCAATACCGAAAACCAAAGGCCAGGCGCAAAAGCTGATTGAGTCTGCCAGAGGTTATGCCGCCGAGAGAGTCAACCAGGCAGAAGGCGATATTGACAAATTTAAGAAAATATACGAGGAATATAAAAAAGCGCCGGACATAACAAAGCAGAGAATGTATCTGGAGACAATGTCCAAACTCCTGCCTCAGATACCCGAAAAATGGATTATTGAACAAGGTGGGGCTGAAGGCGGAATCTTGATGAAGCTCGACCTTGAAAGGCAGAAATGAAAAACCCAATGAACGATTTCAAAGAAAACAAGACAAACTGAAAGAGAGGAAATAGAAAAATGGCTCGCATCATCACAATAGTGCTTCTTGTAGTTCTTGCCATCCTGTTGTTTTCATCGATGTACACAGTAGATGAGACCCAGCAAGCGGTCGTAACTCAGTTCGGAAAGCCTGTAAGAGTAATCATTAACCCGATAGAAGGCCGAAGAACGCAGGAGACCCTGACAAGACTGAAGGACAAATACACCAAAGAGGGAATCGCCGTTGCCGAAGGCGCGGGACTGAGACTCAAAGTACCCTTCATACAGAGCGCACGAAAATTTGAGAGAAGACTGTTAAGGTGGAATGGCGACCCTGAACAAATCCCGACAAAAGACAAGAAATATATCTGGGTCGATACTACCGCAAGGTGGTACATCGAAGACCCACTGCAATTCCTCGAGGTGGTCGGCACAGAAGAACAGGCCCATGCACGGCTCGACGATATCATTAACTCAAGCACAAGAAACTCTATCACGAAAAGAGACCTTATCGAGATAGTCAGGACAGATAACCGTGAGATGAGGGTGGCTGAAGAGGAACTCCGTGAAACGACTAAAGTGAGCCGGGTGACGGAGGGACGACCGAAGATTGTGGCTGAGATAACGGAAGCTTCCAGAAAATCCTGCGAAGAGTACGGCATAGGAATACACAGCTCCGGTGTTCTAATCAAGGGGCTTACCTACATACAGGACGTTAAAATAAAAGTGGAAGACAGAATGATCGAGGAGAGAATGAGGATTGCTAAGAAACATACTTCGGAGGGGGAAGGAGAATTCGAGAAGATTATGGGAGACAAGGAGAGGGAAGTGAAAACGATATTGTCTGAGGCGTACAAGACCGCTAAAGGGATTGAAGGAGCTGCCGATGCCAATGCAACGCAGATTTACGCAGAGGGTTTTGGGGTAGCTCCCGACTTCTACAGATTTTGGAAGACCCTCGAACTTTACGAGCAGCATTTAGGCGGAGAAAAAACCAGACTAATCCTCGGGGCAGACAATCCTCTCCTTGAAATAATCAAGGGTGAAATACTTAAAACTAAAGACGAAACTGTAGAACAGTGAGAATTTTTCCCTGCGGATTTGCTATGTCGCCGCCGACAGTCGTGCTAACGCCGGGACCACATAAGGGCCCTGAAGTATTTTCCAGAGGTCGGTAAGAGTGTTCTTCGTCAAGCTAATCAAAATCCTGACCGGTATCTTTGTCTTCTGGCTGATTTTTCGCTCTTTGCATCAGCTCGGCAGAAGGAACAGGACGGCACGTACGATAAAGCAAGGTGATAACAACCATACACGCAGAAAGTTCGTCGAGTCTCACATAGTAGAAAGCTCAAGCCAGACTGACGACGAAGCCCGATCTTTTGTCTCCTCACAAGAAGTTAAATGAGTGGGCCCGGTAGGATTCGAACCTACGACCAATGGATTATGAGTCCACTGCTCTAACCGCTGAGCTACGGGCCCTGATTCCAAGATTACTTTACACTGAATCCTGGGATATTGCAAGAAAATTCAACGGCTTTCACGCTAATGCCCACAGATTCACATTCGAGAAAATGTAATGTAGACTAAAAAAAGATTTGAACTTGACGGGCTTTTTTGGTAGTCTATCGTGTGTTTACAGTGTCCGAAGCTGGCAATGTCAGAAAATAGCTAACTGTCCCGAATGGCGTTATTCGTCGAATATAGTAAGGATGAAAGAGATCAAATAGGATGAAGCCAATCGTCTTTTCGCAGCATGCGTTAGATCAGCTTAGTGACCGAGGCACCTTAGAAGAAGAGGTAAAACAAGCGATACAAGAGGGAGAGGAGATCCCCGCTAAAAAAGGACGCAAGGCATTCCGAAAAAATTTCCCTTTTGGTTCCCAATGGAAAGGTAAACATTACGAAGTAAAGCAGGTAATGCCTATTATAGTAGAAGAGGCTGAAGAAAGAGTCGTAATTACAGTATATGTATTTTATTTTGGGAGTGAGACTCGTGAAGATTAAATATGACCCTAAGGTTGATGCGGCATATATCTCTTTTAAGGAGGGGCCTGTTGAAGTAACCACGATGCGAATTACTGAAGATGTCTCCGTTGATTTTGGGCCCGGCGAGGACATCGTTGGTATAGAAGTTCTGGATGCGTCTAAACACCTGGAACTAAGCCCGGAACATCCAATGATTAAACTGGAAAACCTGGCATCCACTTAAGAGGAGCAAAACTGCTCTACCCTGTAGATTTAAAAGGATTCGAACTTGACGAGGTCTTTTGATAATATCTGTGTTGACTATTCGCAGCGCCTAAAGCTGGCAATGTTGTAAAATAATGACTGTCCCCTACTTTTCATTTGTATTTCATTTCATCATAAGACAAGCGAGCCACAAGAGGAGATGAAGAAGCCCTGGGAGGAAACATACTACGGTCGAAAAGACCATTCCGAGGCTCCACATGATAGGACCGAAGTGTGAGGCCTTTTCTTTCCACCGCAGGCGCGCGAAAATCTCCACAATCCACCCACCCGTATAGCAGATATTCGCAATAGTGGCTGCACCCATTACTGCTATCAAAGGAACAAAATCATCTTCTGGTGACGGTGGGAACTCGGACGTGCTGAGTTCCATCATGAGCATTACAAGGACGAGACCTACAATGCCGATAATCAGCATCAAGATGTTGTAAGGGATTCTTCGAATCTCCCACCATATTATTATTCCAAGTATGCTTGGCTTGGCCGGCGTAAGCAGCCATCTTACCCCAGGTATCTTATGAATTGATGGCATTTTGTGTACCTTTCCGACCGCCTAAGGAAATGGAAAACAATTACCTATTATCTGTCAGAAGTTTTCTTGTATGTATTTGACGGCGTTGTTGAAAATTGTCATTCCGTCAGCAGTTTGTAGCTCGTGGCTCGTGGCTCGTGACTCGTGGCGGGACCAGTGTGGGTGTTGAGTTGGCCGAACGTGCCTTTCCGGATGAGGCATAAGCCCCAGGACCCTGCCGGTAGTGTCCGCCAGGCCGGCTATTGAACCCACCGAGCCGTTTGGATTGATGGGATAATCACCTTCTTTGCCGTTTTTATCCACATATTTGAACGCAACGTGTCCGTCGGACTTTAATTTCTCAAGAGTGTCTGTGTCTCTGGTAACGACTTTGCCCTCGCCATGTGCTATCGGCAGATAGATTTGCCTGCCCGGCTCGATGAAGATGCACTTTTCGGTTTGGGGAGCGAGATATACCCATCTGTCCTCGAATTTACCGCTGTCATTATAAGTTATGGTAACGTCCCCTTGTTGTTTGGTTGAGCTGTCACCCGGCAGGATTCCCGCCTTGACCAGCACCTGGAAGCCATTGCAGATTCCGAGCACCAATTTGCCGTCATCAATAAATT
>CAZWKM010000147.1:0-5589 GCA_964634165.1 uncultured Pirellulales bacterium
CGCGCATTTATCACATCAACCGCAATGCCTTCTTTAGCGAGCAACCTGGCCGCTTCCAGCGCCTCGGTCAGGACGCTGCCGTAGCTAACAATCGCTACGGCTGAATCTTTTCGTTTTTTAACAACAACGCTTTTGCCCAGCCTGAACGGTTTAGCACAAGCCCGACAGACGTATGCCGGGACAAAGTCCTGGGACGGGATGAGGTCTTTGGGATACCTTATAACGACCGGGCCATCCTGGCCCAGAGCAAACTCCAGAGCCAATTTCATTTCAACCTCATTTGCAGGTGCGGTCAGCACCATATTCGGCAACATTCGCAAAAAACCAATATCCATTAGACCGTGATGTGTCGGGCCGTCCGAGCCGACGACCCCAGCCCTGTCGATACAAAAGACAACCGGCAGATTCTGCAATGCGACCTCCTGGAATATCTGGTCAAAGCTTCGCTGCAGAAAGGTCGAGTAGATACAGACCACCGGCTTTAAGCCGCTCCCGGCCAGCCCGGCTGCAATATCCACCGCCGCACTTTCGGCGATACCCACATCGTAGAACCTGTCAGCGAACCTTTTGCGAAATTCGACCAGCCCTGTGCCGTCGCACATCGCCGAGGTTATGGTAACAATCCTGCTGTCCTTTTCAGCCAGCTTTGTCAGATGCTCGCCGAATACATTGGTAAAGCTGCGCCTGCCCGGCACCGAGGTGGACTCAACCGTGTCGCCGTTTATTTTGAACGGGCCTGTCGAATGAAATTTGCTGGCCCCGTCAGAAGCAGGATAGATGGGCCCCGTCATAGCCTTTTTCCTCTCTGCCGTGGTAAGGCCGGAGCTTCTAATGGGGCTGTGGCGTGAACCAGGCGGGCTAAAACCTTTGCCTTTTCTGGTGAAAACGTGGAGAATTGCCGGATGCTCCAGTTCAGCCAGCGCCTTGAATAGTCGGATAAGTGAGCCCACGTCGTGGCCGTCAACGGGGCCAAAGTATGGGATATCCAAGCTCTCAAACATCTGACTGGCCGGCAACACCATTCGAATACTTTTCTTAATTTTCTCAATCGCTTCTTCGACACTTTTGCCGATAACGGGCATATGCTCCAGAATGTTACGCGTGGTCCTGCGCAAATCCTCATAGGTCTGGCTCAGGCGCACCCTGGAGAAGTATTTTGCCATTGCGCCGACAGTTGCGTCTATTGCCATCGAGTTGTCGTTGAGCACAATTAGTAATTGCCGTCTAACTAAACCGAGATTATTGAGCGCCTCGAAAGAAACGCCGTTAACAATACTGGCATCTCCCACCACTGCCACGATTTTATTCGTATTGCGTATTGCGTGTTGCGTATTGCGTTGCTGGTCTTTACTTTTTAATTTTTCATTTTTAATTTTTAATTCTTCACCTATTGCCATTCCGATTGCGGTTGCTATTGCGGTGCCGGCGTGGCCGACGACGAACCGGTCATATACGCTCTCAGCGGGGTTGGGAAAGCCGCTTATCCCGCCAGGGAGGCGAAGGCGCTCGAACGCCTCTTTCCTTCCGGTAATGATTTTATGCACATAGCATTGATGGCCGACATCCCAGAGCAGCTTGTCTTCTTTGAAATCGAAGACATAGTGCATCGCCAGCGTCAATTCCACCACGCCGAGATTGCTGGCCAGGTGACCGCCGGTTTTGCTGACCGAATTGAGAATAAACCGGCGTATTTCGTCTGCCAGGGTCCGAAGCTCGCCTACTTTCAGCTTTTTGACGTCCGCCGGACTATCTACCCCGTTTAGAAACTTCCATTTTTCATGTGATACTTGCGTCATACTATTCGAACCTTTCCGGTGAAGTTTCCAACGGGGTCTATTTGTTCTAACAATTTACCCCGTTTAGAAACTTCAGTTTTGTTGCGTGATATTTCCATTATACTATTGTCCCATTTTTAATTGGGTTTCTAACGGGGTTTATTCACGAAAAATACTCGCAATTACCTTATACGACCAATTTCAATCAAAAGTGCAGGCATTTTTAGTTTTTAGTTTTTAGTGCTTAGTTTTGAGTTGAAGGAAAATCAATCAAATCTGCAGCACCCTAAAAACAAAAATCAGAATTTTCAAAATTTTTTTTAGTCGTTTTATGATAACAGGTTATCTGCGAAAGAGCCACCTTTAATATGCCTTTTTTCGACTCAAACATGCAAGGGTGGGCTAATTATAGAGAGGCAGGACACCGCCGTAAGGCGTCCCCAAGCGGACTAATGGCGGATGCGGGATGCTCGTGGTTAGTGAGTGGTGAACAGAGAATTGTGAACAGCCGATTCGAATTACCTGTCTACGACACAAATTGATTGCTTTTTTTCCTCAAAATATTAACATTGATAGTATATTTCTCTTAACGGAGTCCAAATGGCCAGGAAGTCAAAAATCGAATGGACCGAATCCACATGGAACCCGGTCACCGGCTGCACAAAAATCAGTATCGGCTGCCGGAATTGTTACGCCGCACGTTTCGCGCTTCGCCTCAAAGCTGCCGGCAGTCGCAATTATTCCAATGGCTTCCGCGTCACCCTACACCCTCATCTTCTCGAAATGCCTCTACGCTGGAAGCAGCCTCGAACAATCTTCGTTAATTCTATGAGCGACCTCTTTCACAAAGACGTCCCGTTGGAGTTTATCTTAAAAATCTTTGATGTTATGCAGCGCGCCTCTCACCATCGCTTTCAGGTATTGACCAAGCGGTCCGGACGTTTGCTTCAATTAAGCGCAAATCTTCCCTGGCCGCAAAATGTATGGATGGGTGTTACCATAGAAAATGCCGATTGTACTTACCGCATGGATAAGCTTAGGCAAACACCAGCCGCGATAAAGTTTATATCTTTTGAGCCACTCCTTGGCCCAATTCCTGACATCAATCTTGAAGGCATTGATTGGGTGATTGTCGGCGGCGAATCAGGCCCCGGTGCCAGGCCAATGCAGCACCAGTGGGCCACCGACATCCGCGACCAGTGTCTTGCCGCAAACATCCCATTCTTCTTCAAACAATGGGGCGGCACAAACAAGAAAAAGAACGGCCGTACCATCGAAGGCCGTATTTGGAATCAAATACCACCATCAAGGAAAGCTATCTATGTTTGAACTACCACCACCCCAAGATGATGGTCTATGTATTCCCGTAGTCCCTGAACATTCCAAATACAAACATCACTTTATTAGAAGATACATTGATATTTTCACAACTTCTATGAAGGGCAAAAAATGGGCTGGCCTCCATTACATAGACCTTTTTGCTGGTGCCGGAATTGAGAGATTAAAAACATCTCGAAAACTCGATTGGGGATCGCCATTGATTGCGGCACAAGCTCCATATCCTTTTACGAAACTCCATTTATGCGAGGAAGTGTCTGAAAAACACCATGCACTCGGAATCCGAGTAAACAGATTTAGACCAGATTCACAAATAATTCAAGGCGACGCAAATGAAAAAATATCACAAATAGTTGCCGATATTCCTGACAAAACTTTGTCGCTTGCCTTTCTTGATCCCTATGGTCTCCATCTCGATCTTCAAACCCTCAAGGTATTGGCAAATATAAGAACAGACCTCATTATCTTTTTCCCCGATCGTCTCGATGCCTTGAGGAACTGGTCAGCATACTATTTGAATAATCCAGAATCACCACTTGATCGTTGTTTGGGACCTGGCCCTGATTGGCGTTCCCGTTTGAGCAAGGCTCCTGCAAATCAACGAGCGGAAGTATTGAGAGAAATGTACATCAAGCAGATAAGAGAACAGCTTGGTTATACAGAATTTGATTGCGAGCGCATAACAACAACTAGAGGAAATCCCATTTATTGCCTAATATTCTGCTCACGTAGCCCAACCGCTGTGCACTTATGGCGCCAAATTTCAGAGAAAAAGCCAAACGGTCAAAGGACTTTCAAATTTGAATCTTAGAGAACTTCCCAAATCCGCAAATCCCGGCAAACATTTTCGTATCTCCCTTCAACTTTGTTCAGGATAAACTCCTGCGCTCGGGACAAGGTTTTGAGTTGGCGGAAAATCAATCAAATCTGCAGCACCCTAAAAGCAAAAATCAGAATTTTCAAAATTTTTTTTAGTCGTTTTATGATAACAAGTTATCTGCGAAAGAGCCACCTTTAATATGCCTTTTTTCGACTCAAACGTGCAGGTTGGGCCAATTATAGAAGGGCAAAACGCCTACTTGTGGTGAATTTTAAGTTCGATGCGGAATGAGAACATATTGGTCGGCTGGTTTTTCGAGTGCCTGGCGTGTAAGGCGAGCTTTATCCGGACAATACCGGAAAACACCTCGGTGCTCGATACCGGAGGTTCGATACTCGTCAAAACGAGAGACGAGAATCGAGAGGCGAAGTCCGAGACGGTCAGATGTCCTGAATGCCTGTCGCGGAATGTTCGATTGACGGAGATCGGTGACAGAAAATAAACAGACCCCATTAGAAAATCCACACCTGTTAATACAAGATGAAATCAACCAGGCCATGCAGAACAGATTGGACTTCCTATACTAAGCAGTAATCCTCCTGGCGTATGCAGGAATCCCTCGTTCCTTAAATGCAAAAAATACAGACAGCGAATAATCAGTTATCTTGTTCTTTCGAGCAGTGCGATGGCGAGCTGTCGGAGGGTGTCGGCTTTTTGGCCGAATGGTTGCAATAGGGCTGCCGCGTCGTCGGCGAGTTTCATGGCCAACCGCTTTGACTTTTCGATTCCGACCACGGCGGGATAAGTCATCTTGCCGGCCTTGACGTCTTTGCCGGCGGTCTTGCCCAACTGCTCACTTGAAGCACACACATCAAGAATATCATCAGCTACCTGAAAACCTAAACCAATTTTCAAGCCATATTCACAAAGGCAGTCAAACTGACTTTCATTTGCCCCGCCGCAGATAGCTCCGCACGCAGCGGCGCATCGGAACATCCTGGCCGTTTTGTTGAGATGAATATATTCCAGAATTTCTTTGCTACCCCGGGCTTTTTCAGCTTTCAAATCCGCCATTTGCCCCGCAATCATACCGGATGGGCCAGCGGCCTCTGCCAATTGGCTAATCAACCTTACGGCGACAGCCGGCTCGTCAATCTCTTTGGCCAGAATCTCAAACGCCAGCGTCAAAAGGGCATCACCGGCCAGAATAGCGGTTGCCTCATCAAAGGCCTTGTGGCAGGTCGGCTGACCACGTCGAAAGTCATCGTTATCCATCGCCGGCAAATCATCGTGCACAAGTGAATAGGTGTGCACCATCTCGACCGCTGCCGCTGCAATTTCAGCATTGTGGTTTACTTCCGGCAATTCTGCCGGACAGACAAGCTCGCAGCACCAGAGAACCAATGCCGAACGCACTCGCTTGCCCGGCGCTTCAAGGGTGTACCTGAGGACTTCTTTCAAATCGCTGTTTATCTGCTGGGAAGCTAAGAGCCGCTGTAGAGTATGATTAACGAATTGTGCTTTCTCACCTAATTGAGCGTTGAAGTTCATTGACTACTTACTACTGACTATTTACTATTGATAGTTGGAAAAGACATTTCACTCGATAATAATAGTAAATATAAAATAGTGAATAGTAAATAGAAAATTGAAAAT
>CAZWKM010000148.1:0-5583 GCA_964634165.1 uncultured Pirellulales bacterium
GCGATGGCCTTGCGAGAATCGGCTGGGAGGTGGAAAAGCCGCGGGCTTCAATGTTCGTGTGGGCAAAAGTGCCGCAGGAACATTCCAAAGGCAAAGGCACTATCGATTACGCAATTGACCTGATGGAGTATGCGGAGGTCGCAATTGCTCCGGGCAGGGCCTTCGGTGAAAACGGCGAAGATTATATGCGGATAGCCCTTGTGGAAAATGAGCAGCGGCTGCGCCAGGCGATTCGCAATATCAGCCGATTTGTCCAGCAAAAGCCGATAAGAAAGACAAAGCCGGACCGGGAAGGTTAAGGGGCAGCAGCAGCAAGCCCCGTTAGAAGTCTGTCCGTTTTCCGGGGCATTTTTATCGCCCCTGGAATTTCTAACGGGACAAGCAACCTTTTTTACAGCATAAAGCGATTCTTAATAAATTTTTTTACATGTCCGTTACCTGCAAAAATCGCCCGTTACAGTGCTTTTAAGTGGCATCGCAGGATAATTGGCTTCGGATTGTCCGGCACAACGTAAAAATTTTTAAAAAAAGTCTTGACTTTTGGAAGCTAATCTGGTTAAATAATACCATCAGCTTGGGGGCTGTGAGAAAACTCATCAGTAGAAGCAATAGCTATTTTGTTCTGTGTAAAAAGTTTGTGTAGGGACACACGTTGAAAATAAGGTCGATGTAGGGGTGGGTCTGCGTGCCTCCGTAAGGAGTCCCAAGGACTGCCCTTAGGGCAGCCACAGAGGGTTGCCCCTACCGAAAATCAGGGCGGAAAAAACTCCTTAGGGCGAGAAAACTCGAGAAGTAACGGCGGAAAGAGTCTGCGCGCATAGCAAATGGGCAGATGCGTGTATTGATATAAAGCTTTATCAAATGGTTTTTTTTTCTTCGAAGGAAGGTGTGAAAGATTGAGAAAAGTAATTGTCCTGACGGCCCTGGTGCTTCTGCCGGCCATGAACGGCCTGGCCAACGCGGACCTAATGGCAATCTGGGACTTCGGTCCGAATGCGAGTGGCTATACGTTGCGACCTCAACCTCAGGATTGGTACGTGGATGAGGAACCCACTCTTATGGTATCAGGTGCCGATTATGACGCTGACGGTGGGAATGGAGTCGCATATACGGATGCGGCAGAAAATCCTCATATTGCAGGTCAATGCGCTCACTGGAACGACGTTTCAGGAACGGCTTCTGACGCCGAATGGATTATGACAATCAACACAACAGGCTGGCAGGATATGACAATCAGATGGGATTATTTGTCCGACAATACCGGCAACAACTGGGGGCCAACCAGCTTTGATTTCGATTATAGAGTCGGTGGCGGAAGTTGGACAGAAATACTAAATAATCGAGCGATCACACGTGATGATAATTGGCATGTATTTAGCTATGACTTGTCGTCCATAACAGCCATTGAAGGCCAGTCCTATGTTCAGTTTCGTGTGGATGACCTCAACCGGGCAGATGACGATGGTGACTATAAGTTCGATAATCTTGAGCTGACTGGTGTTCCCGAACCTTGCTCCGTTGCTTTGCTTGGGATAGGTGTGTTAATGGCTCTTACTCGGAAGAGGCGGTTCGCTTAGGTGGTTTTGGAATGAAGGAAATTTACGTTTTTGAAGAAACAAGTGACAAGGTGGATGTTTTTTACGAAGGAAGGTGAAAGATGAAGATGACAAGAAGAACGAGGTTTTTTAGTTTATTGGTTGTTGTAATAGTGTTTGCACAAAATGCAGGCGCAATACCTGTCGGCGGGGTGCTGCACGACAGCTATAGCGGAACGTTCGACACTGGATTCGGTCTTGCCGTAGTCGACTGCGAAGTTTATGCATATACATCGGGAGAATTTGTTTACACCTACCAGATATCTAATGATTCTACTATAGGGTTTAGCTTTTTCTCCGTAGGGATACCGGAAGGTGCCGGTGCGTGGTCACCGAGCGTTGACAGCGACCCGATAAGCGGCGATGTTGACCCGGTCTTCTGGACTGTCGCCGGTTCGCCGGTTCAAAGCGTGGATTATCTATTCGCCGATACGATTGACAACACCGAAACCTCTGCGCTTTTGTGGTTCGTCAGCAGCCACACATCCCATTTGGGCAGTGGTACGCTGTTTGGCAGGAATGTATCCACTACGGAGGATTTACTTACGCCGATACCGGAACCGGCAACGTTCGTGTTGCTTGGCACGGCGGGGTTATGGATTCTTACTCGGAAAAGGCGGTCCGCTTAAGTGGCTTCGGAGGACACCGTGGAATAAAGGCAATTTAGGTTTTTGGGCAAACAAATAACACGGGGGATGTGTTTTTTATGAAGGAGGGTGAAGGATGAAGGTGATAAGAAAAATCGGGTTCTTTAGTTTGTTGGCTGCTGCAACATTATTTGCACAGAATGCAACTGCGACGCTCACCAGCTCATATTACGATGGCAGTACATATTATTACACTGGGGGTCTTCATGGGCGCATAGATTTTGCTGTTTATGATGACCGAGACGAGTACTTTACTGTCAATGGTCTCGAAGCGCCCGGGACAGGGGACTACGTTTACGCATATCAGATATTCCAGGATTCCTGGGTCAGTTCGGCGCTTTCGTCTTTCTCCATATTGGGTATCGAGGGGGCTCCGGTAGACGGTATCGATTCTCACGACGACCAGAGCGACGGTATAGCATCGACCGACGAATATTTTACTGCGTCAGAAGGAGTCTGGGAGTTTCAAAACGAACACGGACAAGGCATTTTATCTGCCGGTGAGCATTCATGGTTTTTGGTGTTGAGCAGTGATACTGACTGGGTTGTAGGCCAATATGAGATGAAAGCTGCCGGTGACTTCCCGGTTCCTCTACCTGAGCTACCTGAGCCTGCTATGATAACACTGCTTGCCATCGGCGGTGTATTGATGATGTGTGCAAGACGAAAAAAATCTGTTTAGCGATAGGGGGTTTGCGTAATAAAATTTTCTAACAGGAGGGGGGTGATGATGAAACGCAGTAGCTCAATATGCGTTAGACGGAAGGCGGTAATATTAGCTGCTATATTTATTTTGTGTGCATTGCTTGAGCCGGCGTATTGTCAAACAGATGGCACTGCGCTTCTGCTTCAACAAGCACCTGTCCAGGGCGGCACAATAACCCCGGATGTAGGGGTTCATCACTTTGACCTGAATACGGATGTTACTTTGACTGCGGTTCCAAGACCCGGCTATCAATTCATTTATTGGCTGGGCGATGTGAGCGACCCCACCGCAAGTAGAACCGTCGTGTATCTTGATGCACCGAAAATCGTCGTTGCGATATTTGAGCGGGCTGAATATATGTTTTTGGATGTGCAAGAGAGGGCACAGAGTGCACCTGGCGGTGGTCTGTTCGCCGGCGCCGCGGATTATGCCCGGCAGGGATTTGGGGGGGGAGGTGGTAGAAGACCAAAAAGCTGGCCGAGACCGCCCGACCAGGAGCCGCAGCCGGAGCCGGATGACTTTCCGGTGCCGACACCTGAACCGGCGACGGTTTGCCTGCTGGGCCTCGGCGGGTTAATCCTGCTCCCCAGAAGACGCAGAGCATAACAGGGCTGTTTACAAAGACAGTGCAAAAGCAGTTAGCGGTTGTACTGAAGGAATATTTGATAGAATATGAAAATTGAATTCGTCCCCCCTATAAGGGAAATTATGTTGTGAGGCCGGCACTCCTCACTCGTCCCGTTAGAAATTCCGCAAAAGTGTCTCAGTCCCCGAAAAGCCCGATTTCTAACGGGACTCGAATCTATGACCGCATGTATCTGCGGTAATAAACTCGGATTCAGTTCTTGGGTATTTTCTGCAATTTAATGGACGAATTGTGTAAATGAAACAGTAAGATTTCCCATCCGGTTTGTACTTGAGAAATGGACAAACATTGGGCAGCCTGCAGCACGCCCCGCAATTAATACATTCGCCTTTGCGTCTTTTAGAAACAGGCAGCACTGACGTAAAAGTTCTTTTTATTTTAGCAGGCCAGGTATTTCTTTTCTTATCAGCCATAAGCTGAGGTTTCCGAAACAGCGCGTGGGAGCTCTTATCTGACGGAGCTTAAAACAAGCAGCAGCTATCCTGCAGTTTTGTTGTCAGCGGCTGCGTCGCTTTTTACGAATACTTTATCCCATTCTACTTTGCCGGTGGCCTGCATTACCACAAACAACGTGGCTATGCACAGAATAGTAATCGCCAGGCCGGTATAACCTTCAAAAAAGAATGTGTACGAGAAGAAGACAAGATAAACAAGCTGCGACAGTGCAATCTCAATAAAGGCAAGACGCCGCCCGACTACAAGACGCATATACGAAACCACGAGAAATATCGAAACCAGAGAACAAATCCAGAAAGCCAGGTGGATTGATATATGGTCCACCAGGTATGCCAGCAGCAAATGGAAACTGAAAAATGCGGCCCCAATGAAGAAATAGTTCATCGGGTGGATTTTGATTTTTTTTACCGTGGTGAAAACAAACAGCAAAAAGAAAAACAAAAACAAGGATACCGGTGCTGCCGCGGTAACCCTGCTTACCCAGGGGCCGGGGTTGAGCTTGCGAGGCGTAATCATCCCTATCTTGGCCCCTGTAAACAGATTGGCGTATTGCCAGGTGAGCTTCCATCCGTTACCGGCCTGCTCTTTATGGGTGGGCGAGATGCTCTGGGCCGGAAAGTCAATCTCTTCAAAATCGGTGTTCAGGACAAGCGAGAAGTTCCTTACAGGGTTCACATTCAAGCCGAAATCATACGACCATTCGTCCAGACCCTGGGATTCGTATGAGATTTCAACGTTTTCAGACTGGCCCGGGGACAGTTGGATGGCCCTGGTGATATTGCCCGACTTTAATTCGATGTCCTGAATTTCCCGGCCTGCCACAACGAAGCGGAAATTGTCATAAACCGCCTCTTTCGCGGGAAGCCTGAAATCCAGAAATATTTCCCTGGGTTCGTCAGAATTGTTTTTAATCTGGTATTTGCCCGAGAACTCTACACGGTAGGTTGAATACCACAATAAACCCTTCTTGCGGTGGTCAAGTTTGAGGTCAACCGCAATGTTACTGGCATCCAGAGCAAGGCGTTCCATAGTCTCCTGGGTCTTTGTCCGGCCTGCTCTTGCAGGGTTGTAATAAACCAGCGGTGCCTGCTGAATTTGTTTGGTGCCCCACAATTGGCCTACGGCGTCTTTTAGCTTGTCATCCTGGGCTTCGATCCGCAGCATCATCGTGCCGGACAAAATAATCCAGCCGAGCGCGGTACATACATAAATGAAACTAATTGCGAAAATGCGTTTACCCATAATCGGAACTCCTTATTTGAACTGTAATTTTCCAAATAGCCAATTCTGTAGGTGAGTTTCCCTCGCAAGCTAATACAAATACGTCCGAATCCGGGCATTGTTCACCGCACGCCATTCTCACGAGCCGCTTACTACTTCAAGTTTGCATCGGCAAAATCTCTTACGATTTTCTGAAGACTGCGACGACGTTTTCAATCTCTACGACGAACAGACGATTATCACCTTCGAAATCGACAGGTATGGCACCTTTGGGATTGAACAGCACTTTGTCGTATTTGCGCAGTGGTATGT
>CAZWKM010000149.1:0-4183 GCA_964634165.1 uncultured Pirellulales bacterium
GAGAGGTGGGGCATTGTCGGGCTGCTTCACGACTTCGATTATGAAAAGTATCCCGACGTGGGCGACCATCCCTTCAAAGGAGTAGCATATCTGAAAGAACGGGGATTCTCCGATGATTTGACAGAGGCAATTCTGGCCCATGCGGAGCACACCGGAGCAAGCCGCGATACGCTTCTGAAGAAGTGCATTTTCGCCGTTGATGAGCTCACCGGTCTGATAGTTGCCGTGGCGCTTGTCCGACCATCAAAGAAGTTAGCAGATGTTAGTGTCCGGTCGGTTATGAAAAAGTGGAAAGAGAAATCTTTTGCCTCCGGGGCGGACAGAAAAATAATCGAGCAGGGGGCCGAGGAACTTGGCGTTGAGCTGGCCGAGCACATAGAAACCGTTCTTAAAGCAATGCAGGACATATCGGAGAAGTTAGGGCTTTAGAGCCTATCCGGCGCGCAAGCAAACCTGCTCCGATGGGTACCGGAGCAGGTCGCCTAACATAACTTCACTTTCGCTACGACAAGCTACCTTGCCGTCAAAGCTATTTAGTGTAAACGCCGGCGTTTCCTTGCCTGGATCTTTAACGTGGTGCTACTGAGCCCGTTCCTTCTCCGCCCGGTCGCCGCCGCTGACCACCCATTCTCGGTCTCCGGCCACTACCAAGCCTTTCGAGGCGCTGGGCCGTTTCCTTGGCTTTCTCTTTCACGGCCAGTTTGCCAATCTCCTTCAGCTCGCCGGTGTTTACTAAGATGAATTTCTCACCTTCTGCTGTCGGCGGCCTTTGACCTTGTAGTCCAGCAATTTGTGCTATAATCGCATCTATTGCTTTTTGTCGTTCTTCGCGAGCTTTCGCAGACGCTTCTCTTAACTTGGTTCTTTCTTCATCAGAGAGGTCTTGCCCTCGTCTCCGGGCTTCAGGTCCCGTGGCTTCTATGCCTGCTTTGAGTTTGGCAAGCTGCGCTTGAATCGCCTTGATGGCTTTGAGCTGGTCTTCGCGGCTTAAGCGTCCACGTCCGCCGGAGCCGAACCTTTCACGCATTTGCTCTCTAAACGCCTGCCTTTCTTCCTCGGACATATTCTGGAATCTTTCTCTCATCTTGGCTCTTTCTTCGTCAGAGAGATCGCCGAACCTTCCCCTGGCTTCACGGCCTTCGGCGGGTTGTCTGCCCTCGCGCTGCCCAAATGCAGTCCACGCCAGTGCCAGAACCACCAGAACGGCCCCAATTAAAATTAGGTACCTCTTCATAATACTGACCTCCAAAAAAAGTTAATAAAGTTACAATTCAACTCAACTAATTCCCATCCTACGCTCCATTAGAGACTTTTACCCTCGGGTCTCTAATGGGGTGAACGTTTGATTACACAGCCACTGACAACTATTAAAGACGCAAACACACGGCTTTTTATTGCAGAAATCTCAAATAAGTTTGACAATCACCACAGGACCCTCCAACGCACTTTATGGCGTTTCCGGGGCCTTCTCATTAGTTCCTAAAGTGGCCTGTAACTGTTCCAACACGCTGTCCAGTTTTTCCTTTGATTTTTCGAGCTCCTCTATTGTTTCAGGAAGCATATTTTCGGGTTCATCTATTACATAGGGCGTAATAAATACAATCAACTCGTTGTTGGCTGCTATAGTTTCGGTATGGCGGAACAGAGGGCCGACCAGAGGCACATCACCTATCAGCGGAAGCTTTCGTTCGATTATGCTGTCTTTCTGGAAAAGGATGCCGCCGAGCATAACTGTCTGGCCGTCCTGCACTATCATATTGGTTGTAGTCTCCATCTCGGTCCTTACCGGTTGGGCATTTACGTTTTCCCCTGTAAGCTGTGAGAGAATCACATTTAGAATCATATCCACTTTCTTTTCGGGAGTAATACTTGGCCGGGCCCGTAACGTCATGCCTACCCTCTCAAATTCGAAACTGGACGTTACTCTGGTTCCGATATCTGAAATAGTGGCGTCTGTCTGAAACGCAACCTTATCGCCTTTGAAGAAATCCGCTTCTTCATTGTCCTTCGTCCAGAGGGTCTGTTGATTGAGAATCTTTGCGTCAACTTTCTTGACCAAAAAATCAACCAGGGCAGTAACATCCGTTGCTGCATCAAGTGTTAATGAGCCGTAGGTTTCCAGAAACGTAAGGCTGGTGAGGGCGGTGATTGCGTTTTCCTCCAGAGTGCCAAACGCATCAGCAGCGTTGGTCGCCAGTTGCAGACCGAGAGAAGTCATACTACTGTGCTCAACCTCCATAATTGTTGCCTTTATCATCACCTGCTTGCCCGGTACGTCGAGTTCTCTAATCAATTCTTCTATATTTTCTATAAACTCCGGAGGAGAAAGAACGAGAATGGACTTGGTATGAGGGTCGGGAACAAAGCGAATCCTGCCTATTACGTTGCTTATCGGCATCTCATCTAAGCTGCCTCTGTATCCCTGCCCCCACCAGGGCCTTACTTCGTCTGCGGGGGTGGCCTGATTGCCGGAGCCGTTGCCGCCGCTGCCTTCTTCTTCCATTGAGTATTCGCTGAGCCCCTGTTGAGTGCGTCGAAACGTGGCGACGGTCCCCGGTTCGTTGAACATCGCATTGAGGCGCTCAGCCAGCTCTTCCGGGTCTGCGTAGTTGAGCGTTATGACCTTTGGGATTTCGGCCATTTCCTGTGTGTCAAGCTCGCGTATCAATTCCTCAATAACCTTGTATGCCTCGGGCATTTTGCTTATTACGATTATCTTTTTGGTGCCCGGGACAGGTTCAAAGGTCAACTGGCCGTAGAGCGGCCCGACAATTTTTTGTTGATCCTGCTGTCCATAACCGTAACCAAGAATCATACTCAGATACGAATCCCTTCCGCTTCCGCTTGTTGTTTCGCTAAAAAGTTTCATTAGCAGATTGGCCATCTGTACGGGGTCGGAATTGCGCAAAGAAATTATTAACGGTTTGACCTTCTCTACATCGAGTGGTACATCCCATTCTTCTATCTGTTTTTCAATTTTTCTCATATTCACCGGCGAAGCAATCACCGTTACCTGCTGCATCGTCGGAAATGCTATCACTTTTACCATCTCGGCGGGACTTTGCGGTGTGCGTCCGTATCTGTAGTAGGTGTAATCGTACCTTCCGCTGGCGTCCGTTTCACCGTATAGACTATCCAGGTTTTGCTTAATCTGGTCAGGGTCGGCGTGCTTCAATTTGAAAACTTTTGTTTCAAGCTCGCCCGGAGGAATATCTATCTCCTCGATAAGTTTCTTGACCATCTCGCGTCTGTCTGCTCTGCCGAAGACCATAATCTGTCTTGCCTGGACCAACGGCTGAACAAGAACGCTCGCCTTCAATTCTTGCCCCGGGAAGTCCTGCAGCACCTCGTTAAGCCGGCTCGCCACTTCGCTGACATCGGCATAGGTGATTGGAATTGTGTCGTAATCTTTTTCGATTGGTTCCTCTCTGTCAAGCCTGGTAATCCACTCGTCAATTAGCTTCATATCTTCGGGCGATGCCCTTGCAATAATCCATCTGCGATTCTGCTCCGGGATAAGAATGACCGGCATCTGGCTGGGCCCAATCACAACCGACGTTGCCGAGCCGGACGTTCCGCTGCTGCCCGAAGAGCCAGGCCTTGACGAAGGCCTACCACCTCGGCTTGGGGCCCTTATACTCCTGCTCCCGCTGCCGGCCTCGCCACTTAACAGTATCCTCAACAACTGAACAATTTCTGCAGGGTCACCATATCGAATTTCAAAAACCTTCTGTATGGTCTGCCCACCAGCTTCGGGCACATCAAATACCGCGATAATCCGCTCAATGCGCATCAGATTCTCAACCGTATCAATCACCAAAAGCTGACCGGTGGTTTCATCAGCGCTGACATAGCCGTGCTCGCCAATCAAGGGCTGAACGACCTGACCCATCTGAGAAGGGCTGTAGTTTACAAGCTTAAAGAACGTCTGAACGACCTGCTTTTTATTTTCAATCATGGCAAGAGCCTGGCCAGCCGCTACCGTGGGAACCGGGCCAGTTTTTACATCTTTAATAGGTTTTAGCTCAATCACGTTGTCGGTGTACTCGGCAACAATGCCTTTTGCACGCAAGGCAGTGTAAATCATCAAAAGGGCCTGACGTCTCGGCAGCTTCTTCGCCGAGTATATGGTTATCTTCACTTTCATTGCATCATCGGCCGGAATAATCACCTTGCCGGTCCA
>CAZWKM010000149.1:4283-5563 GCA_964634165.1 uncultured Pirellulales bacterium
TTTTTCTTCTTCAATTCCTCAGCAATTGTTTTAGATTTGGCCAAATACTCTTCCACGTCGTTAGCATCCGGCTTAGTTTGCGCAACAGCCCTTTTGACTACGTTCTCTGCCCAGGCCGAGGCCACAAAAAAGCCCCTGACTTTAACCAAAATCATAATGCCCAAAAATGCTGAAACTCCAAGCAGCACTATGACGACGAACTTGTCTTTTAGATAATTATATTGCATATACTACCCAACCGGTGTCCCACTCACTTAACAAACGTTGACACCGTTAAATTCAGTTCGACTTCCTGGCGTTTCTTTGGGTCGCATTGTATCCGCATCTCCTCGACGCCAACCAGGTAAGGATTCTCATTCAGTCTGGCAAGCAAATCAAACACCTGCCCGAACCTGCACTTGGCGCTGCACTTTATACGCAGCAACTTATAGCCGGGCTGCTGCGATTTTCCGGCAGTGAGAATCTGCAGGGGTTTGCTGCTCTTTATTCTCGCCTTTTTTAATTGCTCGTCAAACTTGTCTCTAAACAGAAACTTTTGTTCTTCCTCGATTATCGGCATTTCAAATACCGGCACAATTGACATCAAGCCCGCCTGCCTGGTCTTGTCCTCACTGATGGCTTCTAATTGAGCTATTACCTCAGCCCCCTCTTCTCTCACTTTTGCCCAGCGTTCACGCCACCACGTTGCAAATAGAAACACCAGAATGGCCGCCACACAGACGGCACCAATCTTCAGCGCCCTTATATCTCTTTTGCTTAATTTATTCATCATTGTCCCGCTAATCTTAAGATTTACGTCCGCGTTTTCTCCCTGGTAAAACTCTTGTAATGAAAAGTCATATTAAACTTGAGCCTCCCGCCTCTGGCGCCGCCCTGCCTTTGCGGGGACGAACCTCCGCCTGCTTTCATAGGTGTCGCATTTTGTATCTTAACCTCCGTTATACCCTTTTTGCTCATGAGAGCTGCTTGAAATTTGTATAGCTGGTCGTTGCCGGGTGCCTGCCCGCTTATGGTTACCGGTCGACCCTTTTTGAAATGGAGACTGTCCAACATTATCCCGCTGCTGTCCTTTATATTTATTTCGTTTAAAAGTTCCAACAGATCGACCCTCTCTCGTGCAACTGTTTTGATTAGCTTTTGCCGCTCCATAAGCTGGTTCACATTTATGTCCGAAGCCGACGCTCGCAAACGCTTTTTGAGTGCATTCGGACTGGCAACATCAACTGCATAAGACACAATAAGCAGCCCGGCCAACATTACCGCTGCAATCGCACACGCCG
>CAZWKM010000150.1:0-5555 GCA_964634165.1 uncultured Pirellulales bacterium
GGGGACCAATTTCAAAGGCAAAAAAATGCCCAGGCACGGTTATTTCGCGCTATTTTAAGCAATTTGAAAAAAAACTTGTAACTGCGCGGCGGAGTAGAGATTATCTGGAAAATCGAGAAAAAGACAAACGTAACAAAAGTTTTTCTTTCAGTTGAGACATGGTGAAATATGGCCCGGATAGCAGTTGATGTTGTGTTATTACCTTCCGGCGAGATGACCGATTATGCAATCGAGGTAAATAGAGAGCTGCTCAAAACGTTTGATAATAAAATAATCCTGGATAGGGAAAATTGTTTGCCCCATATTTCCTTAGCTATGGGTTGTATTGATGAAAAAGACATTCCTGATATCGAGAAAATTTTACGGGACATCGCAGAACAATACTCTTTCAAGGAGCTAAGAGTTATTGATATTCGTGCTGAAACAATTCCAGCCGGTAAAAAAGTGTCGGGTTTTAAGATAGAAAAAACAAAAGAGCTTCAATCGCTTCACGAAGAGGTTATGCAAAGACTCACACCATATTTTACCTATGACGTAACTACGGCTATGCTGTTTTCCCCTCTTGAAGTTGAGCAGGCAACTTTATTCTGGATTAAGAGCTATCCGGAAAAATCAAGTTTTGAAAATTTTTCTCCGCATATAACAATTGGATTCGGCGAAACAGATAAAGTCAAGGTTCCGATAAAATTCGCTGCTTCAAAACTTGCCTTATGTCACCTGGGAAATCATTGCACCTGCAGGAAGGTTCTTGTATCAACTGAACTTGGAAGCTAAGTAACCCCTTCGTCCATCGTACATCGTCGGGCGACGGACGGGCCACCTTGCCTAACTGACCGTCTGCAAACCGGCCAGGGCAACGGACTTGTCATCAACAAGTTCAAAAATCTTGTCAAGGGCGGTTACCTTAAAGATGCCTCTGGTTGGAGCGGCAACGCTGCAAAAAACAAGCCGACGCCCACAATCGGCCAACACCTTGCGCAGCTTCAGCAGCTTCGAGAGGCTTGAAGAAGTTACAATATCTACGCTGGAAAAATCAATTACCACATTACAGCCGTCTCTGTCACGCACTATTTCAGTAACGCTTATGAGCTCATCGGCCATTTCTGGTTCCTGGGGCAGGTCCACGAGGACGACATTCTCCGGCAAGTTTTGAATCCCCATTGTAAGTCTCCTTTCTTAACTCAGTGCAGCTTTCGGAAGTTTCAAACGTTATATCGGCACAAGTTTGGGCCTGGTTGAGTAAAAAAATTAAGCTGCTCACGCTGACCGGTTTTAAGCCAAATATTGACGTAAATATTGTTTTAATAAGAACATAGTAGGATTTGTCATTCCTGCGAAAGCAGGAATCTAAATCTCTTAGAACCTATTTCTGGTTCCTCTGAAAACAAACCTCACCAGAATCGGTCAGTTTGAGGTATATAAATTGATTTATTTTTTTTATAATACCGTGTATAGACGTGAGCAAGGCATCGCAGGAGAAAATCGAATGAAGCAGAAACGTTTTTTTGCAGTTGTCCTCATCGGCGCCAGCGTTTTTCTGGGCGGATGTAGAGAGCGGAATGTCAATTTTGTAACAATAGGCACAGGGGGGGTAACAGGAATCTATTATCCTACCGGTGTCGCTATAAGTCGAATGGTTAATAAGAAATTTGATGAATACAGGATTAAAGCAACTGTTGAATCAACGAGCGGTTCCGTATTCAATATTAATGCAGTGTTAATTGGAGATTTGGTGTTTGGTGTTGTTCAATCGGACAGACAGTATCAGGCATATAACGGACTGGCCGAGTGGTCCAGACTCGGAAAACAAACAGAGCTCAGGTCTGTATTTTCAATTCACCCGGAATCAATTACCTTAATTGCATCAGAAAAGAGCGGTATCAGGGAAATTAAGGATTTGAAGGCCAAAAGGGTCAATCTTGGAAATCCAGGTTCCGGACATTTACAGAACTCAAAGGATGTGTTAAAGGCAGTAGGGCTTACAGAAAAGGAGCTTTCTGCAGAATATGTTAAAGCCGTAGAGGCGCCCGGATTATTACAGGATGAAAGGGTCGATGCTTTTTTCTATACAGTGGGACATCCCAGCAGTAACATTAAAGAAGCAACATCCGGCAGAATTAAGGTGTTTATCGTACCTATCAGAGGTCCGGATATAGATAAGATGCGTGAAAAGTATCCTTACTATGCAAAATCGAAAATACCTCATTCATTTTATCGCTACGCATTAAATACTGAAGATATTGAAACGATTGGCGTAAAGGCAACCTTTGTTACGTCAAAGAAGATCGATGAGGATATTGTCTATGATGTAACGAAAGAGGTATTTGAAAACTTTGAGGACTTCAAAGCCCTTCATCCGGCTTACAAGGTGCTCACAAAGGAAAATATGCTGAGCGGACTTTCTGCTCCAATTCACAAAGGTGCCTTAAAATACTATAGGGAAGTCGGCCTCGATAAATACATAGATTCGGAACTCATAATCGATTAGATGCTGTCAACAAACAAAAGAAAAGTCGATAGATTCATCGTTGCTGGTATCTCAATAGCATGGGCTTTGTTTCAACTGGCATTACCGCGTTTCATAATACTGGATAGTACAACAGTAAGGGCGGTACATCTAACTTTTGCCATAACACTTGTATTCCTGACAATTCCTGTTACCAAACATAAGCGTAAAGACAAGTTCCTCAATGCAGCAAGCCATATCCCGCTTATGGACTATATTCTGGCCGGCCTCGCATGTCTTTGTGTGCTGTACTTCGTCATTGACTGGACGGGTATATCAATGCGAGCGGGCCTGCCCATTCGGCGGGATGTTGTTGCAAGTGTTATACTAATCGTCCTTCTCTTGGAGGCATCGAGACGTGCCATTGGGCCCGCCCTCGTCATTATTGCCATTCTGTTTACACTCTTTGCCTTCTCAGGCTCTTACATGCCGTTGTTCATTGCCTTTCGAGGGGTATCACTGCGAAGGTACCTCAGCCAGATTGCTCTATCCACGGAAGGGATTTATGGCATCCCCCTTTATGTCTCTGCCAATACTGTTTTCCTGTTCGTACTGTTCGGGTCAATGCTTGATAAGGTTGGGGCAGGACACTTTTTTAATGACCTTGCAATCTCTTTACTTGGTCGATTCAAGGGTGGTGCGGCAAAAGCAGCCGTTGTCTCAAGCGGCCTGACGGGTCTTGTCTCAGGCTCGAGCATTGCCAATGTTGTTACAACGGGAACGTTTACAATTCCCTTAATGAAAAAGGTTGGGTATCCCGCGAAAATTGCAGCGGCAACCGAGGTTGCTGCGAGCACTAACGGCCAGCTTATGCCGCCAATAATGGGCGCAGCGGCTTTTATTATCGCAGAATATCTGGGTATTGATTACCTTGATGTTGTAAAGGCCGCCGCCGTCCCCGCTTTTGTGTCCTATTTCGCCCTGTTTTATATCGCACATCTTGAGGCCTCAAAGCTTGGAATGAAAGGACTGCCGAAGGCGGACATTCCCCGATTTCTGACCGTACTTAAAAATGGATTCTATTACCTTATCCCGTTGGTTGTTTTGATATATGAATTAATAGTTATGCGCCACACTCCAAACCTGGCAGCTTTTAACGCAATACTTGTCCTGATAGTGATTGTCTTTGTACGCGAAATCATCAAGGCGGCCGGAAACAGCACGAACATTGCAAAGGCCGTTATAAAGGCAGTAATTAATGGCACCAACACCATTGGTGAAGGATTGATTGCGGGTTCGAGAAATATGCTCTCGGTTGCGCTGGCAACTGCCACCGCAGGTATTATTGTCGGTATTGTTTTCATGGGTATTAGCGGTATGGTTGTTGACATTGTAGCAGGGCTCTCTTTCGGCTATATTTTCCCTCTGTTACTAATAACGGCAGTTGCAAGTCTCATACTTGGAATGGGCCTGCCGACAACGGCAACCTACATTGTTATGGCATCAATAACAGTTCCCGTAATCGTAGAACTGAGCTCTACAAGCAGCTTCGTTATTCCGCTGATGGCTGCTCACTTATTCTGTTTCTATTTCGGCATTCTTGCCGATGACACCCCGCCCGTGGGCCTGGCCGCCTACACCGCAGCAGCCATCGCAAAGTCCGACCCCATACAAACGGGGATACAGGGATTCATCTATGATTTAAGGACCGCTGTCATTCCCTTTATGTTTGTCTTTAATGCCGAGCTTATTCTTCACGGAATCGATAATTGGCCCCAGGCACTGCTCATCTTTACAATGGCAATGTTCGGCGCATTTGCCTTTACGAATGCGGTTCAGGGATGGTTTATAATAAAGAACAAATGGTATGAGGTTCCCCTGTTTCTTATTGCGTCGCTTATATTATTTTGCCCCACTGTTGTAACAAAGATTTTCAATTTGGATTATAATCTTCGATATTACATGTACCTTGTTGGCATAGCAGTCTATGGCTTATCTTATCTTGTCCAGAAGTTAAGACTAAAAAGGAGTTTTTGAGCCGTCGTCGCTACGGCAACGCTTTATTGTCATTCCTGCGCAAGCAGGAATCCAGATTAGCCGTCACAAGAATCAGAAACAATAACTTAAAATTTTTGGAACATAAGTTCTGTAAAACCAATAAGTTATATAGCTTGAGAAAATTTCTTCAAAAAAAGAGGTTGATTTAGCCGAAAACAAGCGTATAGTATATGTATAGACAATGTCGATACAATAGCAGGATGATGTATATTTGGATAGGAGGTTGAAAATGGCGAATAGCACAACTATACAAGCAAGGATTGATGTGAATACCAAGAAACAGGCGAAAGGGATATTAGATGCCTTGGGTATTTCGATGTCTGAGGCACTATCGATGTATATTAGACAGATTATTCTTCACAGAGGTATCCCTTTTGAATTAAAAATCCCCAATGAGCTTACTGCAAAAACACTTCGAGATTCCGAGGCCGGAAAGGGCTTACATAAAGTTGACAGTGTGGACGAATTGTTTCAGGAACTAAACATTTGAGAAACGTCCATTACACCAACCAATTCAAAAAAGACTGCAAGCGGATAAATAAGCAGGGCAGAAACACCAGGGAACTCAGGGAAGTTATTAGAAAGCTATCGCGTGGCGAGAAGCTGGAAAGGCGTTACGGAGACCATAAACTGATAGGAAATTGGAATAAACATCGGCAATGCCATATAACTCCGGACTGGCTCTTAATTTATCGTATTAATAACGACAATCTCTTTCTCGAAAGGACAGGTTCGCATTCCGATTTATTTAAATAACCAACTGATTTTTTTTATTTCAAATTAGGACACTACAAAAATTTAGAGGAGAAATCTCTTATGGGAAAAGACCATATTGCAAGAAGGCAGTTTCTCCGGACCGCCGGTATTGGAGCCGCCTCGATTTTTCTGGGCACGCGATTAGCAGGATGTGCACCCACCCCCCGCATCCCCACAGAACGCGCCGTCCGCAGGCCTAATCTTGTCTATATCTTCGCCGACCAATGGCGCGCGCAGGCCGCCGGCTACGCAGGAGACCCGAACGCGAAGACGCCGAATCTTGACAAACTCGCGA
>CAZWKM010000151.1:0-5548 GCA_964634165.1 uncultured Pirellulales bacterium
CGAATGAACAAGGACAGTAGCATCAAAAGGTAAACGCCTAAGCCTATTATTCCGGTACGAAGCAGCGTAATAAGGTAGCCGTTATCGGTAACTTGGTAGGTCATTTTGCTCATGCCTACACCCCAGATAATAGATTCTTTAGCCTCCCTCAAACTTCTCTGCCACAATAAATATCTGGCGTGTAATCTTTCATTTATTGTTCTTGCCTGCTCATCCCCACCAATAATCTCTACCGTTCTGGGGTGCAACGGTAGTTCACGAAGATGTGTGCGAACAAAAACGAACGTACCAAAAATCAATATCATAAATACGGTAGCCGGTATTCGGGACCGGCCACGAAGTGATAATAGTATCAAAATCCCGGTTACCATTACAAAAGCAATAAGTGCCGTTCTTGAACCCGTTGTTATGGGTACAGCTGCACCCAGACCTGCGAATATGCCTATTGCCAGCAATCTTGTTAATCCCTTCATATTTATGGCAATTGCCAACGATACGACAGCCAGCATAACCAAACACAGACCGAACAGATTAGGATTACCAAAGGTTCCCACTACTCTTGCTCTTATTCCGCCTGTTTCGAGCCTGGTCCATTCTATTGTGTAAAAACGCTCCACAAACCCGGACACATACCAATATCTAAACTTTTGAATAAACGCCAGTATGACCGACATTAACGAAATAATTAGCAGACCTGTCGCTAATTGTTTGATTTGCTTTTCGCCAAAATTAAACGAAGCCATAATAGCAGCTATAAATATCATGCGTATAAAGACAATTGGTTGATAAAAGTCCTTTATGAAGAATGGGTATCGACCTGCAGCTATATTTATCACTGTCGAAAACAACAACAGAAATGCCATCACCAGCATAAACCAACTGAAAAGACGGTTACGGTACGAAAACACAAACCCGCCATAAAGCCGGGTTGACTTTATCCACCTGCTCAGCACCAGGCAAACTATTACGATATCAGCAAATCGCATGGGTGGGAGCAAAACCCGAGCCGGCGTCCGTGGTCCGAAGATTAGTGAAAAGAATAACAGAACAGCTAACCACCCATCACGCTTGCCAACCTGGCCAAAGCTGTCTTCCTCGTAGATGGCATCCGGCTCCAGTAAACCATCTTCCGTATATTTTGTTACCGCTTCATAAGACATATTCTGTTTATCACAACCTTAATTTCTGATTCTGGTACTCAATTTCCGAAAAATACCAGAGCAATATATCTATTCTATTTTTACCTTGTATATATGCGTCCCCAAAGGCTCGAAACTATCTACAAAATAACCACCCGATAAGTTTATTGTACGTCCTTCGCTTATAACGTGAACCTCGGATGATACGCTGCTAACAGGGCCAAACTCAACTTCTACCGTACACGCCTTTCCACCATCATCTACGGCTCCAAGTTCTTGGGCCGTGTTCACCGCAAAGATGTACAAATATTTTTCATATTCACGAGCTGTCCATTGAATTGAGCTAAATTTTAGCGGTTTTCTAACGCGTGTACCATATACATAATCATCGTGAAAATATGCATGCCCTTTAACCGTTTTGCAGCCAAGTAACCTCGGCTCCTTGCCCAGCAGAAGAACTTCTCCAAGACGCTCCGGGCCGTTAAGTTCGGTAGCCACTTCAAGAACCGCTTCCAGGAGTTGCGGTCGTTGCTTCGCCAGGGCATAACAATACCACATTATCCCTTTGGCACCGCTGATAAGGGCCAAGTATGCATCAAAGCGCACATCCTTGGGCCTTGTCCAGTTCTTTTTGCCTTTGAGCGCTTCAAGTGCTGCTATCACCACCGAGACACCGCTTTTATAAGCGTGTTCAATTCTCCGCTTAATCTCTATCCGGGGCCTTACGCCGTGATAGCTCGGATAAGCCCCAAACACCACCGCATCAGTAATACTATTCACCTGTTTTAAATACTTCGGGCGCCAATTCACAACATAGGTAATAAGTGGTCGCTTTTTGTCGTCCGTAGCACGGATAATATTGCCAATCTGTTCCAGTTCGTCGAGGTCCTCCGCCTTTGTTTCTTCGGGCAGATACCATACAAGTATTTGGTCATTACCCGCTAAGGATGTAATGTGTTGCTGCCAGAATCTTCTCCCCCTTGTAGAGAGATATTTTCTGGGAAGATTCTGCAAAACAGCCGCTCCTGCTTCCCGGGCAGACCGCAAATCTTCTAAGGCATTATCCACGGATTGCTCACTATGGTATTTGTGAAACAGAATTATCCCACGACGACGAAGGGCTTCAAGCTTTTCTGAATCTCGAATATCATGCACCATTGCATAAAAGCCCAGGGGGATGAATTGCTGCGTGGGCGTCTTGAAAAATTTCAGAAATGCCTGAGATTTTATTTCTACTTCTTCGGCTAATTCTACAGGCATTTGAAGCTGACTAATCGGTATAAGCCGACCACCGGCTTCACTGCTGCCGGCATCTTTCTCACCCTCGGCTTTTCGCCCAAAACAAAAGGTGCAAAGAGCAATGGGAAGTAAGCTTATCACAATCAGTGCCAAAACAATCAAACGGTATTTAAGTCCTATCTGTTTCATTTTGTGTGTCCATTTAGCCATCTATTTTACGAACTCCTCTATCTTGCCCGCAACGTACTGGAGCTGCTCATCCGTCAACTCCGGATAAACCGGGATAGCCAGCACCTCTTTTGCCGCCTTTTCAGACTCAGGAAAATCCCCCTCTTTACACCCCAGATAACTGAAACACTCCTGCAGGTGTAACGGCACCGGATAATATATTGCACAGCCGATATTCTTCTCGCTCAAATACGCCGCAACTTCGTCCCGCCTCGGAACGCGAATCACATACTGGTTATAGATAGTTACACAATCGGGATTGATATAGGGCGTTTTTACAACCGTCCCCGCAAATCTCTTTCCGTAATAGGCCGCATTACACCTGCGTCCCTGCGACCACTCATTCAGGTGCGGCAGCTTGACTAAAAGTGCAGCCGCCTGTATAGCATCGAGACGAAAATTGCCGCCAATGTATTTATGATAGTATTTCGGCTTGCTGCCGTGATTGCGCATAACAAAAAGACGTTCATAAAGCTGCTCATCATTAGTAACAATCATACCACCGTCACCAATGCCGCCTAAGTTCTTGCTCGGAAAGAAACTAAAACACCCAGCCGTCCCGATACTCCCTGACTTCCTACCCTTGTACGTACTCGTAATCGACTGGGCCGCATCCTCAATAACCGCAAGATTATATTTATTCGCAATCTCCATAATCGGGTCCATATCAGACATCTGCCCGAATAAATGAACCGGCATAATCACTCTCGTCTTTTCCGTAACCGCCGAGGCGATAAGCGCCGGGTCGATATTGAAAGTCCTCGGGTCGATATCCACGAATACCGGCTTGGCACCGGTGCGGGTAATACAACCGACCGTAGCAAAAAACGTGAACGGCGTCGTAATAATCTCGTCACCGGCGCCGATATCCAAACTCATCAGACTGTTCAAAATTGCATCCGTACCACTGGAAGTACCGACCGCGAACCTGCTGTCGCTTATCGCCGCTATTTTCTCTTCCAGCTCGGCCACTTTCGGACCGCCGATGCAGCGCTGAGATTCAAGGACTTCCGAAACGGCTGCTAAAACCTCATCTTTTATAGTCGCGTACTGTGCTTTCAAATCCAACAGAGGTACCTGCATATTTGTTCTCCTGATTTGCGTAAAGAGGATTGTTTATTTTCTCTTAAGGTCAGGGTAGGAAACTGTGCCGATGGCTTTATCCGGCGGCAGCGGTGCATCTTCATCCAAATCCAGACACCTCACAACCCCCGGCTCAACTTCTTTATAACGATACCCGCTCTCCGGACAAACCATAATACCCTCAGCATCCGCCGGCGGCAGCGGAATACCGTGTCGGCTTATCCAGCCGGCCCGCTTCACCGGAACACCCATCATCAGAGCATAGTCCGGAACATCCTCGGTCACCACCGCACCGGCGGCAACAAACGAATACCGACCAAGTTCAATGCCGCAAACAATAGTCGCGTTCGCTCCAACAGTCACTCCACGACGAAAGACCGTCTTTTCATAAAGATTATGCCGCACAATCTGCGACCGCGGATTTGTAACATTTGTCAAAACACAGCTCGGCCCAAGAAAAACGTCATCCTCAATAATCGTACCCGTGTAAATCGAAACATTATTTTGAACCTTGACATTGTTGCCGATAACCACCCCCCCGGCAACATTTACATTCTGGCCGAATATACAGTTCTCACCAATCTTGGCATCCTTCATTATGTGCGAAAAATGCCATATCTTCGTCCCCTTGCCGATTTCGCACGGCTCGTCAACATACGCCGACTCATGCACAAAATAATCTTTCTTCCGGCTCATCAAAAATCCCCAGGATTAATAGGCGCACCATTACTCTTTAATGACTTCTGCCCCGCCTCCAAAACTTGAACAACCCGCAAGCCGTCGATACCGTCACTGCGCATCGGCTTGCCGTCAAGCACGCAATCTGTAAAATGTGTGCATTCCAGCGCAAGCGGTTCGCCGCCCGGAACCTTCGGAATCACTATATCACCGAATCGCAGTGATATTATGTCCGCGTATGATGTAGTTATATCATGCTTTATCGCCGCACCTTTGTCGTACATCCGAATCTTCTCCGTGGCTTCCATATCGTCAAACGTTACCATTTTCTCGGAACCAACGACCGTCATCTTCCTGATTTTGTGAGGGTCAAGCCAACTGCAGTGAATATTGGCCGTTTTACCATCCGCAAATTTAATCGTGGCAAAGACCACATCCTCAATACCCTTCTGTAGATAGCACTGTCCGTGTGCCGCCACCGATACCGGCTCGGAGCCAAGCAGATAGCAGACAACGGAAATATCATGCGGGGCCAGCGACCACCACGCGTTCTCATTTTGACGAACAACACCTAAATTGACCCGCTGAGTATACATATAATAAGGTTGACCAATCTCGCCCTTGTCTATCGTCTCCTTAAGATAACTCACCGCCGGATGATACTCCAGCAAATGACCTACCATCAATTTCAGCCCCTTTTCCTTCGCAAGCTCAACCAACATCCTGGCGTCACCGGCTTTTAAGGTCAATGGCTTCTCAACGTATGTATGCTTGCCGGCCTCTAAAGACTTTTCTGCAATTTCAAAATGAGTGGGAACACCAGTGGCAATTACCACCGCATCAACTTGCGCTTCCCCCAGAACCTCCTCCAGCTTGGTTGAGGTCTCAATAAAAGGAAATTTCTTTTTTTCGACAGCCAGCAGCTTCTCATCCAGGTCGCAGACATATTTCAAATTGCATCTTTTAGCTGCGGCAAAATTGCGGACAAGATTCTTACCCCAATAGCCGGCCCCGACAACTGCAACATTCAAAGTCTCTTTGTCCATCTTTATATTTCCTTACTCAAACTGACCGATTTGCACGCTATCTTTTTCTATTACAGATTTTCCTTGTTCTAATATACCAATCAACGGTGGCTTTCAGCCCTTCGTCGAATGGTGTTTTTGCTTCAAAACCAAAAA
>CAZWKM010000152.1:0-5472 GCA_964634165.1 uncultured Pirellulales bacterium
CGGCGGCGGCAACAGGGGCGGCGGAGGGCTCAGTAAAAGCAACTAAAGACCCCCTTGCCTTGCTTTTGGACGCAGTTGAAAAAGCGAAAGGTCTGCAAAAATGAAACTGAGATATTTAACCACCGCCAAGGAGCTAAAAAAGTGAGCAAGCCTACCACAAAAGTAAAGTTATTGCAGCCTGACTTAACTGCTTATCGGGGTTTTCCGTGGACGGTAGGTAAATGGGAAAAAACAGATGGCAAGGGCGAGTTGTGCAGCAAGCACTGGCTCCACTTTTATCACACCGCCGACCTGGCAGTGCTTTTGCAGCCCTTGCACACAAACTACGACCCGTTTGTGCTTTATGAGGCCGAGGTTCGCGGCAAATCTCTCGATGACAACGGTCTGAAGGTCGGCTACACTGAGGCGCGGCTCATCAAACCCATCGAGACTCCCGTCTGGACAACTCCGCAAAGAATCGCGTTCGGAATTTATTGTGCGCTTGCCGTCTATCGGGAAGAGTCTTTTGTCGAGTGGGCAGAGAACTGGTTGAGCGGCAAAGACCGTTCGGCGCGGTCGGCGGCGTGGTCGGCGGCGCATGTGGCGCGGTCGACGGGGTGGTCGGCGGCGCGGTCGGCGGCATGGTCGGCGGCGCGGTCGGCGGCGTGGTCGGCGGCGGGTGTGGCGCCGCCGTCGCCGTGGTCGGCGGCGGCAACAGGGGCGGCGGAGGGCTCAGTAAAAGCAACTAAAGACCCCCTTGCCTTGCTTTTGGACGCAGTTGAAAAAGCGAAAGGTCTGCAAAAATGAAACTGAGAGATTATCAGCGCGAGGCCCTCGACTGCACTTTGGCGAAATTCGAGGATGTTGATTCCGCCCTGTGCGTGATGGCAACGGGGTTAGGCAAGACCATCTACTTTGCTCACCTAGCTAAGTATTTCCTCGAAACCGGACGAATAATGGTTATTGCTCACCGCGAGGAGTTAATCTTTCAAGCTAAAAATAAGCTGAGACTCATTTGTAAAGACGCATCACACGAAATCGAGATGGGCGATATGTGGGCCAGCCGGGGCCTCTACAAGGCCGACATGGTTATCAGTACAATCCAAACCCAGTGTGCGGGCCGGGATGGTGGGAGAATGACATCGTTCGACCCAAACGAATTTTCGCTGCTGGTTATAGATGAGGCCCATCACGCCCCTGCGGAGACTTACAAGCGGGTCATTAAATACTATCGCCAGAACCCGGCGTTGAAGGTTCTCGGGGTTACCGCTACGCCTGACCGAGCAGATGAGAAGGCGATGGGGCAGATATTCAATGAGGTAGCGTATGCCTATGACATTGCGGATGGAATCAAGGATGGCTGGCTTGTACCCATCGAGCAGCAGAGTGTATTCGTCAAGGGCCTGGACTATTCGGCGATACGGACAACGGCGGGTGACTTGAACGGAAAAGACCTCGCAGAAGTGATGGAGTACGAGCAGAACCTACACGCAATTGCACACCCAACTGTCGAGCTAACGGGCAATAAAAAAACTCTGATGTTCGCCGCCTCGGTAGCGCAGGCCGAGCGGCTAACGGAGATAATCAATCGGCACAAGCCGGGCCAGGCGAACTTCGTCTGTGGCACTACGCCGAAGGAAGTTCGCAGGGATATGTTCAAAGACTACGCTGCGGGCAAGTTTCAGTACCTTGTCAACGTGGGTGTGGCTACCGAGGGATTCGATGAGCCGGGTATCGAATGTGTCGTATTAGCGAGGCCGACCAAGAGCCGGTCGCTGTATGCACAGATGGTCGGCAGGGGGACAAGGCCCTTGCCCGGCATTGTTGAAGACCTTGATGACGGAATCACGCGCAGAGAAACTATTCGTCTGAGCGAAAAGCCCTCCCTTGTAATCATCGATTTCGTCGGTAATTCCGGCAGGCACAAACTGGTGACTTCCGCCGACATCTTGGGCGGGGAGTACGATGATGACGTGGTCGAGCTGGCAAAAGAGACCGCCGCTAAAAAGAGCGATGAATCGAAAAAGCCGGTCGATGTCGCGAGCGAGCTTCAAGCCGCCGAGCGAGAGATAGCACGTCGGTTCAGTATGGCCGAGGAAGCTGCGAGCCGCGACAGGTTGAAACTGCGAGCGTTTTACAGCACGGCCACAGTCAATCCCTTCGATGTCCTCGATGTGGACCCGAACCGGGAACGGGCCTGGCACAAGGGCCGAAAGGCAACAAGCAAACAACTTGCTTACTTGAAAAAATGTGGTGTCAACGCGGACGGCTTGTCTTTCACGCACGCAAGCCAAATAATCGATGTCGTTATTAAGCGTCGAGAAAAAGGCAAGTGCACCTACAAACAGGCCAAGCAGTTACAAAAGTCCGGCTTCCCGCCCGACTTGAATTTCCAGCAGGCTGGGGTAGTGATGAATGAGCTGGTGAAGAATCACTGGATGCCCCTGAATGCGAAACAAAAAGCGCAGGTTATGACAAGGGTACAGGAGGTAGCGTAAATGGCAAAGCATAGAGATACAACCGACAAGGGTCGAAAACGCGAGGTGAAGGAATACTATGCTGTTAAGGCAAATGATGAAGCAGTATGTATCGCCATTGGTAAACGGAACGCCAAACTTGTAGCCAACAGCCTTCATTCCACGAGGGCTTTCTTTTCTAAGGAATTCGAAGACGTAGCGATAAAAGTAGAACTCCTCGAGGCTTGCCCGCCTGTTTTTTTGAAAGGATAAAATGGGTTTTGTAAAAGACGTATTGTTATATTGTGATGGTGAAAGTGATGATTGTATGTTTCCAGGGGAAGAAGCCAGTTGGGCGGATGGATGTTTTCGAGATATTGGTTCTTATAAGCGACAAGCAAAAAAAGAAGGTTGGGTTTTCAGAAAAGGTAATCGAGCCTATTGTCCAAACTGTGCAAAAGCTTTGAAGAGAGAGAAATGAACGAACGGCCAATTCTATTCAATACTGCAAGCGTGCGATAAATGAAAATCCTAACCGAGAGACAATACCAGAAGCGGTTGCGTGATGTCGTTAAAGACAAGCAAAAAGAGATGATTGCACAAAGCAGGGCTGATACCAAACTGCTCTTTGTTTTGTTGCACGAAAATCGACTGCTGCGGAGGGAATTGCGAAAGTGATTCGGGTTACGAAAAACAACCCTTGCCCTGTGTGTGGTCGCGGCGATTGGTGCCTGGTTGCCGAAGACGGCTCCGCCTGCATTTGTGCTCGCGTTAGTGAGGGCGCCGTCAAGCGGGCCGGCGACGCCGGCTGGCTGCACAAATTGACGGGCGAGACGAAGCGGCGAATACCGAAACGCAAGCCGGAAAAGCCGAAACCCGATGTGGATTTCCTTGAATTGACCAAAAAAAGCAAGGGACGACTAACTCTGAAGCGTCTGCAAGCCCTTAGTGACCAACTTGGTGTAAGCGAGGAATCCCTGCGACGGCTCGATATGGGCTGGGATGGCCGAAACTATACGTTTCCGATGCGGAGCGGTTACGACAAAATTATCGGGGTCCGAGTCCGGGGAAAAGATAAAAAATGGTCGGTCCGGGGAAGCGCTTCTGGCTTGTTCTGGCCCGCAGGCGTCCGGGTGGAGGCGTCAACCGAAACCTTGTGGATTTGCGAAGGCCCGACAGACTGTGCAGCACTGCTCGACCTCGGCTTCTCGGCAATAGGCCGGCCGAACTGTTCCGGGGGGACAAAAGACATCATCGACTTGCTCACTTATGCCCGCAAATACGGAAATGTCGTCAACGTCATCATTATGGCTGACAAGGACCCCCCTAAAACGCGCCCAGACGGCTCAGAATGGTTTCCGGGTCAAGAGGGTGCTATGAGACTCGCTAAGACCATAAAATTGATTGTGGCGAGCGTGAGGGTGATTAAGCCGCCTGCTAACAAAGACATCAGGGATTGGTATCGCACCGGGGCGACAAAAGAGGTCGTGCTCGCTGTTGCCGAGAATTCGAGGTTCGTGTGAAAGCATACCGCATTACAGATTGGGGCGAGCGGTACGAAATAGCTCAAAGCCGCAAGTGTAAAAAGATGAATTGGGTGGCTATGCCCAATTCGCACACAGGTAACGGCTATTCTGTGGTCGCGCAGCACGAGCGGGCCGAGGAACTTTTCACGGCGTTTATCCTGCTGGTCGAGGTTGCTTCGATAATGCCGGAGCGGGGCCTTCTTGTGAGCGATGGCGGCAAGCCGATTACGGCAAAAAACCTGGCCTTTCGCACACATTTCCCCGCCGAAATCTTTTCACTCGCCTTCCGAGAATTGACAAAAGAAGACATCGGCTGGCTTGAAGTGGTAGAGGACTGGGAGCGGACTGGGAGAGCAGTGGGACATACATAACATGACATGACAGTACAGGACAGTATATACGCATAGGATAACGTATACAACCATACGAGGGGAAGATAATGGCTGAACCGTATTTATGCGAAAGATGCAAAACTAAAGAAGCGATTGCTGGTCAGCGGTGGTGTGCTAATTGCAAAAAACTGGAGTTTAAGAAAATGAGGGAAGAAGGATATTTTTTGGGAATCGGCGATAGGCACATTGGCGAAAGACGACCCAATGAGATGAGAGAAAAGATATACGAAACGAAATATGGCACAGGACATTAACAGGCCCTCCGAAAGGAAAACAATGGCAAAGCTGAAGCGTGTCACAAAGACCAAAATCACAAAGATGTTCAAAGACGGATGCTCTGTCAAGCTCATCAAACGGGAAGTGAGCAAGGAGTTCCCCAAAATCACGCCGACAAGGATACGCACCGTGATACGCAAATATCTGATGGGCCTTGCAGACGAGTTGTGGTCGCAAGCTATTAAGCAGGTAGGCCACTGCGAGGTCTGCTCTCGCACTGTTCCACTGAACGCTCACCACTTGATACGGCGACAGAATCTACGTTTTCGCTGGGATTTGTCGAACGGGATTTGTTTGTGTGCTTGGCATCATAAGCTGAGTCCGCGACTCGCTGCCCACGGCTCGACCGATGCGACCAGCAGGTTCGCGGAATGGATGCAGGAACATAGGCCGGGGCAATGGGCGTGGATGTTAAGGCACAGAGACGAGAGAAACACAGAAAAGGTAACGTGTGATGACTTGAAAAGGATTTGCGCTGAACTGGAGCAAGTCATCAAAATAAAAGCCGAAGCGGATTTAGGTCAAAGAAAGACGGTTGAGTGCGACCCGTAGGAGCTTCGATGGCGCACGAGGACAGAAAGGTGAATGATATGGATGTAGATACAATAATCGAAAAAGGCAAAGCATTGTACAATCATTGCCGTAATCCCTATTCAGGAGGAGGGCACGCTATTAGCATTGAATCATTAGTACTTGGGGCGTGCCAAGCTCTTGAGCAACTCCAAGACGATATCAAGCGGCTGGAAGAAGATAATCGTTGGATACCTATAAGCGAGGGGCCACCGGAAAATCTCAAGCGAGTCGTGGTTGCATATAAAAACTCTCTTGGGAAACTCAGAATAA
>CAZWKM010000153.1:0-5458 GCA_964634165.1 uncultured Pirellulales bacterium
ATAAAAAATTCGCCACCACCTTAAAAATGCTCACCAAACATAACCCCAAAGGCCTTGACGCATTCACCGACCCTGACAACTTCTCTAAGATTATAAACGCCCGGAGATTATACTGATTATTTACGCCGACTGGACAGTTCTGTGGAGGCCAACGCAGACTCTGCAGAATCTAACTAATTCAGCTTTAAAACAGCCATAGCGGCAGGCAAATTTTGAACATTATCTGTCTGTTCTCCGTGCTCTACCGTGACGAATGAAAAAGAAGGCAGCAACAGCAAGGATAATTAACGCAATTGGGGCAAGGCGAATTAATGAGGAGCTTTGTTTTGGTGATATCTCTGGGTCGTATTGAATTCGGAATCTATTCCCGGAGTTGTTTTTGATTATCAATGAGATGTAAGTGCTGTATGCCTCTGCATTCAAAGGGTTGTTCTGCAACAACAACTGATTCAGATTCGTCAGTCGAGCCAAAGCAGAGATGTCGCTGATCTGATTGCCGTACAGATGCAGAACCGTCAGATTCGTCAGCGTGGCTATCGGTGAGATATCACTGATTTTGTTATTGCCCAAAATCAGAGTTCTTGGTCTCAATTGCAATAATGGGGAAATATCAATAATCTGATTTTGGTTCAGCTGTAGATAATCAAGATTTGTAAGTTTCGATAGGGGCGACATATCGCTGATTTTGTTCTTAGCCAGAACCAAATGGCGCAGATTCGTCAGGTCGGACAGAGCAGAGATGTCCTCAATCCGACGATTTATACCTAGATCTAGATGCTTCAGATTTTTTAATTCAGACAGTGCAGAAATATCACTGATCCGGTTTCCACCTAAATGCAGCCTCTTTAAATTTGTCAGTTGCGACAAAGCAGAAATGTCGCTGATTGGATTGTAAATCAAAAACAGCCACTCCAGGCTCTTCAGATGCGACAAAGGAGAAATGTCACGAATACTATTTGAAGACAGAAACAAAGACGTCAGATTGCTGGCATACTCAAGTCCCTTAAGACTGGTAATCCCTTGTGAGTCGGCGTACAGACCCGTCAGGTCAAGCATATCCGCTGGCGTAGGATCTTTCTTACCTAATTTCTCTTCTATAACAGCTTTTAGGTTGCCGTCTACAAAATAGACTGGCTCTTCCGCTAGCACCAGGCCAGGTATTGCCGTCATTAAAACCACGGTGAAAGACAGTATCCTCTTCATCTTTTATCTCCTTGCTGTAGGTGATGGTTATACTATTTATCAGAAATAAAATCAAAGGATTTTGAAGACAATCAAAGATATTTTGTTTCCTTATAATGTTTATTTGACGTTTTTTACTTGACCACGATTAATTGATTATTGATTATTGACTATCTACTATTGAATTCATAGACTACGAACCGTAAATTATGGGATACGAAATACGAGATACGAGGATATGGCTGAGAAACAAGTAAAAGTTGGTCTTGTCGGGTTTGGCACCGTCGGCTGCGGCGTCGCAAAGCTGATATTGGAAAACGCTGATTCCATAGCGGCCAAGACCGGCCTGCGCCTAAAACTTGCCTGCGTCGTTGACACCGACACCGAATCTCCTCGTCCGGTAAAGCTGCCGGACGGCATCCTCACCAATGATATAAACCGGCTGCTAAATGATGATACCATTCAAATAGGCGTCGAGCTGGTTGGCGGAACCGATGCAGCAAAACAGGTCCAGCTCAAAATGCTTGAGGCGGGCAAAGACGTCGTTACCGCCAACAAGGCGTTACTGGCCGAATACGGTAACGAACTCTACAAAGCCGCTCACGAGAATAACCGCTGCATTGCTTTTGAAGGCAGTTGTGCGGGCGGTGTACCGATTATCTCATCCATCCGAACGGGACTCGCGGCAAATAATATCACTGCAATGTACGGCATCGTCAATGGGACCTGCAACCACATTCTCTCCGAGATGACCAGCAAAGACGAGGACTTCGCCGAGGCGCTGGCCCAGGCCCAGGACAAGGGCTACGCTGAAGCAGACCCCACACTCGATATCAGCGGTGGGGACAGCGCCCACAAACTCGCCATCTTAGCTTCTATCGCCTTCGGATACGAAATCAAACTCGACGACATTTTTGTCGAGGGTATTGAAGCAATTTCAAAAGCTGATATTCGCTACGGCGGAGAAATGGGCTACATCCTCAAGTTGCTTGCAATCGGACAAAAAGACAAAGATAACAGAGTCTCACTGAGAGTGCATCCGTCTTTTATTGCCAGGGACAATCCGCTTGCGCGTGTCGATGGCCCGTTTAATGCCATCAGTATTTTCGGCAGTGCCGTCGGCCAGGTAATGTACTATGGCCGGGGTGCGGGAATGATGCCGACCGCAAGCGCGGTCGTTGCGGATATTATCGATGTTGCTCTGGGCAATTCCGCTACTACCTTTCGCCATCTGCATCTAAAACCAAGGAGCGAAATAGAGTCACTGATAGAGAAAATCGGCAATTGTATAAGCCGGTTTTATATCAGGGTGATGTGCAAAGACCAGGCGGGGGTGGTAGCCCGCTGGAGTAAAATACTCGGTGACAACCAGATAAGTATATCCGGCGCATTACAGCACGAAGGCACCGGGCCTGACAATACTGTACCGGTGGTAATCATAACCCATCCGACGCAGCAGAAAAACGTTACCGCCGCATTAGGCGAGCTGGAAGAGCTGGATGTCCTCAGCGGAAAGCCCGTCTGCATAAGAATCGTGGATATCCCGGAGGACAAAGATTGACGACTAAATACGCCATAATAGTTCCTGACGGTGCAGCGGACGAACCCCTCGAGCAATTCGGTAACAAGACCGTATTTGAAGCTGCTGAAACACCCAATATGGATAAAATCAGCGCACAGGGCAGGCAGGGTCTTGTCCGGACAGTCCCTGCGGATATGGAACCCGGCAGCGATGTTGCACAAATGAGTCTGCTGGGCTATGACCCACTGCAATACTATAGCGGCAGAGCACCAATTGAGGCGGTGGCACGAAATATCGAGTTATCTGCGGACGACTGGATTTTCCGATGCAATCTGATTACCATTGCCGACGGCAAAATGGCAGACCACAGTGCCGGACATATCTCCACCGAAGAGGCAAACAAACTGATAAAAGAGTTAAACGACCACCTTGGTAATGACCAGATTCATTTCTATCCCGGCGTAAGCTATAGGCACCTGTTGGTTTTCAAAGGGCTCGACTTCGACGTTCAGACGTATCCGCCGCACGATAACATAGGTAAGGCAACAGAAAAGATTTTGCCCCGCGGCAAAGGCGCTGAAATGCTTATCGATTTGATGGCCCGTTCACAGCAGCTTTTCACCAATCACGACATTAACAAGGTCAGAAAAGACCTCGGCGAAAATCAGGTCAGCTCCATCTGGCTCTGGGGACAGGGAAAGAAAGCCCGAATGGAAAGTTTCCAAAAGCGGTTTGGAATCAAAGGTGTCGCTATCACCGCCGTTGACCTCGTAAGAGGTTTGTCAATGCTCATCGGTTTCGACCTGATAGACGTGCCGGGAGCCACCGGCTTTGTCGACACAAATTATCAGGGCAAGGCAACAGCGGCGATAGAAGCGCTCGACAAATATGACCTTGTTTTTGTCCACATAGAAGCGCCTGATGAAGCATCTCACAACGGCAGCGCCGAGATGAAGAAAAAAGCCGTCGAGCAGATTGATAAACATATTGTCGGGCCTGTCCTTGAGGCGCTACAGAATTATGAAAGCTGGCGAATTCTGGTAATGCCCGACCATCCTACGCCCATCCGAAGCCGCGCCCACTCACCTGAACCGGTTCCATTTGCTATGGCCGGCGGCGGTATCAGCGGCATTTTGCATACGACTTTCAGCGAGGCCAACGCCGCCAAGTCGGGGTTTAGAATAAACAATGGTTCTGAGTTGATGGAATATTTCTTAAAAAGCTAAAGCAATTGGTCGTCAAAACCGAATTCAACAGATAATAACAGACAATTTAAATTTTAACAGGCAAACTATGGCAATAATTGTGCAAAAGTTCGGCGGCACCTCGATTGCTGATGCTGAAAAGATTCGCCGGGCCGCTGAGCGGGTAATTAAGAAGGTTATGAACGACTATCGGGTTGTGGTGGTGGCCTCAGCCCGCGGCAAACAGACCGATGAGCTTATCGCTGACGCCCTGGAGCTTAATCCCAATCCGCCCAAACGCGAGCTCGACCAGCTGCTCAGTACCGGCGAGCAGCAATCAGTCTCGCTTTTCGCTATGGCTCTCGACGCTATGGGTTACGATGCCATAAGCTTTACCGGCGGTCAAATCCGAATGATTACCGACAGCGACCATACAAAGGCGCGGATAAAAAGTGTCGATGCCGAACGAATCCACAAGCAGTTGGACAAAGGCAGAATCGTTATTGTTGCCGGCTTCCAGGGTATAGATGAGAATGAAAATATAACCACGCTTGGCAGAGGCGGCTCGGACACAACCGCAGTTGTACTCGCCGCAGCGCTGGGAGCTGAGCAGTGTGAAATTTATACCGATGTCGATGGAATCCACACGACCGACCCGCGAATATTCAAAAATGCCGCAAAGATAGAGCAGATTAGTTACGACGAAATGCTCGAGCTGACAAGTCTCGGAGCCGGCGTTATATACACGCGGGCCGTCGAGTGTGGTAAAAACTACGATATTAAAATTCACGTAAGAAGCAGTACCGAAGAAAAAGAGGGAACAATAATTACTCATGAGGTGCCGCAAATGGAAGGTGTAGTGGTTTCAGGAGCGACAGTACAAAAAGATATGGCCAAGATAGGTCTTGTCGGTGTCGATAACGTCCCGGGCAACGCCGCAAAAATTTTCGCTTGTCTGGCAAATGCCAGAGTGGTCGTCAATGACATCGTTCAAACAGAAGTCAGTGCCAAAAAGGCGAACCTCTCGTTTATGATAGGCATTTCGGATTTGGTCGCCGCCAAAAAAGCCGTAGAACAAATCAAAGACGATGTTAATTGCGAAAGTATCTTCGCTCGCGACGATATTGCCGAGATTTCCGTGGTCGGCGTGGGTATGCGGACCCATTATGGCGTCGCCGACAAAATGTTCAGTGCCCTGGCCGAAGCCAAAGTCAATATCGATTCAATTACCACCAGTGAAATTCGCATCAGTTGTATTGTCAATAAAGACCAGGCCGAGGAGGCGCTTGAGGCCGTTTGTTTCGCCTTCGAGCTGGACAAACCGGCCGAGCAAAGAAGTCGTTAGTATTTAGTTCGTAGTTATGAGTTGAGGGTTCATAGACTGCCAACTCCAAACTACGAACCACGAACTACGAACTATGAACTATTATGCGATGAGCAGACGCCGGCGAACCGGCATAATCGTTCTGTGCCTGCTGGTGGCAGCATTATTTATCTGGCTTGACCACAGCCCGATTAAACGCACGTGGCAGGGTCGGCCTAACGATTTTGAAAAATATCACGCCAAAAC
>CAZWKM010000154.1:0-5394 GCA_964634165.1 uncultured Pirellulales bacterium
GTTTTTGCGCTGAATTACGGGCTTGGAATAATGCGCGATATGGGAATTGAGCTGGCAACCGTCAAAGGCGGATATGCCAATATGTTCTTAAGTCCGTTGTTTGCAGAGGCGTTTGCTACCGTAACAGAAACTACGGTGGAACTATATAATACCGACGGCTCGCAAGGCGCTGCGAGGGGGGCGGGAATTGGTGCGGGTATTTACAAGGGCCAGGAGGACGCTTTTGTTGGCCTGGCGCCTGTTAAGACCATCGAGCCGAATGAGAAATTAAGGGCAGCATACAAGCAAGCGTATGAAAGATGGGAAAATATTTTGAAACATGAACTGAAAAGGAGCAGGTAAAATGGCGGCTGAAAAATCTTTACACAGTATATGCAGATGGACGTTTAATCCGGGCAAGGGCGGGTTTGTGCCGGCAGATATGAGGCCTGAATGGGGCGGTAAATTTGGGACGCCGGAGATGATAAGGCTGGTCAAAGAAAAGATAACTCCGCGGATACCTGATAATGTTGAGATAGGCATTGAGATGCACTATGACGCGGAGGTCGACGACGACAATGCGGCGGCGGTGGCTGATGCGCTGGTGGATACGGGGCTGTATCTGGCGATGATAACGCCTGGTGCGCATTGTCACTTTGCGTACGGCGGGGTTGCGTCTTTAGACCCGAATGAGCGAAAAGCCGCTGAAGAATTAGGCACAAAAACGGTTGACCTTGCATACGGCACTTTGAAAAAGGCGTGGCATCCGGAGGCGGCGAAGGCACCGTCGCTTATAATCTGGAACGGCTCGTTTGGCTACGACCTTGCCAGTGTCGGCATCCGGCAGATGTACCAGAATCTCAAGGAGAGCATCGCGGGGTTGTGTAAATATGAAAGCGAGAAGGGCGGGAGTTTGTATATAGGGTTTGAGCCGAAACCGAATGAGGGACATCCGGCGATGCTGATTCCCACGGTTGCAAGTGCACTGTTGTTCTGGAGGAAAATTGAGGAGGAGTTCGGGGTTTCGAGAGATAAGAAAGGTGTGAATAAAGAGTTTGGGCATTCGGAAATGATAGGGCTCGACCATGTAGCGGACACGGTTGAAGAGCTGGACAACAATGCGATGGTCCATATGCATCTGAACAGCCAGGGATATAACGACGGTATTGTTCTCGGCGGGCCCGGCAAGTACGACATAGACCACGGGGTGAGAGTGAACGGTATGAATGTTGCTATCGCAGGGCTTATCCAGCAGGCAGGCTATGCTCGATGGAAAGGCCATGATATGCAAACGCGGGCGTACGATAATGCGGAGCAGGGAATCGACAGAGTCGTAAGAAGTGTGCTGAGCTGGGAGGCGTGTGAAAAAGCTGCGCGTGAATTGGATACGGCCGGGCTGCTGAAAGTATTAGGCAAACGAGAAACCGCTAAGGCCGAAGATATGATGAGGGGCGCGGTTGTGAGTGCTCAGCGCTATTTTGACGAAATGTATAAGTGAACGGGTTGCGGGTTGCGAGTTGCGGGTTAAAAGGCGAGAAGGAGTTTGTATGTTGAATAGACGCGATTTCCTCAAGGCGATGGGACTGGGGGCAGTGTCGCTATCGCTGCAGGGATGTGTGAATGCTGCAAAGCTGTCTGCTGGCGCAACGGCCAGGGGCAAACCCAACATCGTCTTGATTATGGCTGACGATATGGGTTACTCCGACATCGGCTGCTATGGGGGTGAGGTCAACACGCCGAATCTTGACCGGCTTGCCGCCGGCGGTCTTCGGTTTACGCAATTTTACAATGCAGCAAGATGCTGTCCGACGCGGGCGTCGCTGCTGACCGGATTGTACCCGCACCAGGCAGGGGTCGGGCTCATGGTAGGTAACAGGGGGTATCCTGCTTATCAGGGCTATTTGAATAAGCGGTGTGTTACCATCGCGGAAGCTCTGAAAATGGCTGGTTATAATACACTTATGTCCGGTAAATGGCATGTCGGCGAAAAACGTCCCCATTGGCCGGTTGACCGGGGCTTCGATGAGTATTACGGCATAGTTAGCGGTGGTGCAAATTACTTTGATATTACGAAAGCCAAAGCGCCGGGAGTAAAAAGGACTATGGCAATTGGAGACAAACCTTTTACGCCTGAGCCGGGAAAGTTTTATATGACCGACGCCTTCAGTGACAACGCCGTGAAGTTCATTGACACTCATGGGCAAAGAAAAGAACCGTTTTTCCTTTACCTTGCATACACGGCGCCGCACTGGCCGTTACACGCCTGGCCTGAGGACATCGCAAAGTATAAAGGAAAATACTTAAAAGGATGGGACCGGCTACGCGAAGAACGGTACGAACGAATGGTGAAAATGGGGCTTATCAGTGGGAAGTGGAAGATGTCGCCGCGTGACTCGGCGACGTGGGCCTGGGCCGATGAAAAGAACAAGGAACTGCTGGATTTGAAGATGGCCGTATATGCGGCGCAGATTGAGCGGATGGATTGGGGTATCGGCAAAGTGCTTGAGAAAATAAAAGCAATCGGGGCTGGAGAGAATACGCTGGTTCTGTTCCTCGCCGACAACGGCGGATGTGCCGAAGGCGGGCCGGTGGGTTTTGACAGGCGTAAAAACGGCCTGCCGCCCGGCGGCGTGGATTCCTATATGAGCTATGGGCTTTCGTGGGCGAATGCCAGTAATACGCCGTTTAGGCGCTATAAACACTGGGTGCACGAGGGTGGGATTGCGACGCCCTTGATTGCTTATTGGCCTGCAGTAATCAAAAAGCGCAATACTATTACTCACCAGAGTGGCCATATCATCGATATTATGGCAACGTGCCTCGATGTTGCGGGGGTCGAATATCCTAAGACTTACAAAGGTCGGGAGTTAATTCCATTGGAGGGGGAAAGTCTGCTTCCAATATTCAAAGGTAAGAGGAGACAGGGTCACGAAGTCATCTACTGGGAACACGAAGGCAACCGAGCGGTGCGGCAGGGAAAGTGGAAGCTGGTCTCCGCGCATAAAGGACCGTGGGAGCTTTATGATTTGGAAGCGGACCGGACGGAATTGAATAACCTTGCCGAGAAGTATCCGCAAAAGGTTGGACAGCTAAAGGTGATGTATGAAAGCTGGGCGAAGCGCTGCGGTGTGCGGCCCTGGCCCATAAAAAACTAAAAGTGAAAAGCGTAAAACTAAAAATTGCGGAACTTTAAATTCGACAGTTTTTAGTTTTTAGCTTTAAGTTTTTAGTTCTCATATTATCAGCATTGCGTCGCCGTAGGAGTAGAAGCGGTATCGCTGCTTGGTGGCGTGGTTGTAAGCGGCGAGGATGTTCTCCAGGCCTGCGAAGGCCGCCACCAGTGCAAGCAGGGTGGATTTGGGCAGATGAAAATTCGTTACCATCGCGTCGATAATCTTGAATTTGTAGCCGGGCTTAATGAATAGTGACGTTTCGCCACCTGCGGCTTCGATTCGTGAACGGGCGGCTACTGTTTCGAGGGTGCGTGCCGAGGTTGTGCCGACAGCGATTATTCGGCCGCCTTTGTTTTTTGCGGTGTTTATTATGCGGGCGTTTTCTTCGTCGATGCCGAATCGCTCCTGATGGATTTGGTGGTCCTGGAGATTTTCTGCGGTTATCGGCTTGAATGTCCCTGTTCCTACGTGCAATGTTATGTATGCAAAGCGGATGCCGGCCTGTTTTAATTGTTCGATTAGCTGATTTGTAAAATGCAGGCCGGCCGTCGGAGCCGCAACGGCGCCGGCTTTGCGAGCGTAAACCGTCTGGTAGCGGAGTTTATCTATTGCCGCTGCGGCCGGGTCATCGCCTCGTTTAATATATGGCGGCAGGGGTGGAAAGCCGATTTTATCGAGGACAGTATCGACGCTGCTGATTTTATCGGAACCTGTCGGCGTATCTGCCGGGTTTCCGTTTTGCGACGTATTGGAAAGTGATGCCGTGTCTATCTTCAGCCGGCATCTGCCATCGCCCTGGTTTTCGAGCACTACTGCTCTGCAAAAATCCTTCTTTGCTTTGTCTTTTAGATAGAGCTCATCGCCGGGTTTTACTTTACGGGCGCCTTTTAACAAAACTTGCCAGGTTCCCGGTCCGCTTTCGGCGAGAAATAATCCTTCGAGTTTGCCTCCGCTGCTGCGCCGGGCGAAAAAGCGGGCCTGCAAAACTTTCGTATCGTTAAGCACAAGGCAGTCGCCGGGCGATAAGAAATCGCCGATACCGCTAAATTGGCTGTCGATAAGCTCGCTGCCTGAGCGGTTAAGAACCAGCAGTCGTGAGCTGCTTCGAATGTCGGTCGGCTGCTGGGCAATCAACTCCGGCGGTAAGTAATAGTTTAACTTTTCTGTTTTCATAACTAAACGTTATCAGACGGTCAGTAAAATGACAAAAAAAATTTTCGCTCAATAATAAACCGGTTTGGTCATCCGGACTACGATAGAGAAGTCCAAACGCACTATTTTGCGTTTGGGGACGCTGGTACAAAATTTCCCGCAAAAGTGGCCCGGCGGCAGGGACGATACACATATTGACTATTAGAAGGTCAGCTTCAATTGTCAATTATCAGGGACACGCCTAACTTACGGCAATGGTTTTTCAAAGGTGAGAGCAATGACTTCGAGAAAATACTTCGAACAAACAGCAACTTCAATCGCCGCTTTAGGCAGGGACGAACTTAAGAGGCGAATTAGAAGTTTCAGAGGCCGATTTAAGCTGGATTTTACCGAAGATTACCTCAACGCTCTGAGCGTTGACAGGCTAAGACATATTCTTTTGGCCGCCTTAATAAACGCGAAGCCGCACCATTAACCCCGTTAGAAGCCCCCGCCCTTGGGGGGACAGACGGCTCAGGCGACCTGCTTCCAACGGGGCCGGCCGAATTAAAAATCAACAGGTATAAAAAACCGTGCCTATTAGGGTGTATAGCCTAATTTGCTCCACACAGCCCTCTGCACTCTGTGCAAATCCGGATTGCCCGGATTGGAAGATAAATTACCTTGGCGGCCTGAGCTTTGCCATTCGTCATAGTCCATCTTGGCGATTTCTAACGTAAGCGGGTCTTTCCACTTCCAGTACTCACTATGCCCGTCTGCGAAAGAAAAGTTTGTCCCGTCACCGTGTCGGGCGGTAATCTGATCCCACCATCTCGGCTGGTCATACCAAATCGTCCAACTGTTGGGGCTCAACCGACCCTCGTCCAGGAAAACAGCCCTTTCATTTGGTCTCTTGATCTGCATTCTTTGATAGATCATCAGCTTTTCGGTTCCAGGTATCCCGGCGTAGCCATTCATTGCGTCCACTATGGCGTAAGTCACTATCTCTCCGCGGACCCCTGTTGGGCATTTGTAGAGCTTCACATTCGGGCAGTACGGATATAGCACCGCGGTTTTGATACCGTCTATTCGCTCTTGTTCGGAAGCTCCG
>CAZWKM010000155.1:0-5379 GCA_964634165.1 uncultured Pirellulales bacterium
GCAGCCGGAAATGCTCGAAGCGGTGATAGCCCATGAATTAGCCCATATTCGCAGGTTTGATTTGTGGATCAACCTTGCTCAGCGAGTAATCGAAACTCTGCTGTTTTATCATCCAGCCGTTTGGTGGCTGTCCAATTGCCTGCGGAGGGAACGCGAACTATGCTGCGATGAACTGGCAGTAAAGGCTACGGGTGAGCGCATTACTTATGCCTCAACTTTGGAAAGCGTAGGCCGTGCCAGACTAATGGCAAAGCAGCCTATCCTTGCAGCGGGATTAGGACAAGACAACAAACCAACGCTGGGCCGAGTGCGCCATATATTAGGCTTAGCGCCAGCCCAACGAAACTGCCCCTTCTGGCTGGCAGGTGTTATCGCGGTTCTTTTCTTAGCAGCCCTTGTTATCCCAACAACCTTGGCTCTGACAAATCAGTCAGACGAAAAACTCAGTTTGAAGGTCGAGACGGCAGACGGATTACCAGTGGGGTGGAAACTGGATTATGATGATGGCAGTAGAGGTTGGCGCAGTGGTATGGCTGACAATTTGGCAGAGCTTAGAATTATACCTACTCCTGCTAATGAGTATGACGAGAGCTGGAAAGAGGAAAGAATAAGGTTTGAAATTCATTCTCTAAGCGGTAAGCATGTTGGAGATTTTCACTTTTTACCTAACACGGTAAGCGACAGAATAGTTCTGGCTCCTGACAAATATGTTTTGTCATATACACGGGGAGCAGTTGATTTACAAAGTAACTGTACGATTCCACTGGATAGTACGAAATTTGAAGTTGATTTGAGCGGGGCTGGGATGTATCAACTTAGGTTTACACCAAAGCTGAAAGACTCAGGCACAGTCATCTCGGATAAATATCCACCTACAACCTGTAAGGGCAAAGTAATCGATGTCAATGGTAATCAGTTGGGCAGGATTAAAGTAGCAGCTTATGAGATGTTCTTTAATATGGCAGGTGGTCTTGATATGCGGCTTATTGGAGAAACGATTACAAAAGCGGATGGTGCATTTGTATTTGAAACCAGACCATCAGTAAAAAAAACTAAGGGTATTGATGGGATAGTCGTGGCAGAGAAAGAGGGTTTATCTGTTGGATGGGCAGATTGGCCGCTTTATGGCGAGCAGAAAGTTACGATTATGTTAGGTAAGCCGACGAAGCTGGCAGGCTTTGTCGTCGATGAGAACGGTGAAGGGATTGCCAACGCGGAAGTTCGGTCGGTGCTTTTTAAGAAGAAAAATTCCGAAAAAGAGAAAACAAGATGGTTGCCGGGGCTTAAGCACTTGCGATGGCTCGCAGTTCGGACAGATAGAAAAGGGCGGTTTGAGTTTAATAATATTCCTGATGATGCCAGGTCCGATCTTATTGTTTCTGCGGAAGGCTTTGGCACGGTTTATACGCATAAGCCGGAAAATCTCTCGACTGGATATGAAGGAGCAGAGTTTATAGCTGGGCAAACGGATATTAGAGTTGAATTGACTGCTGAGGGAAGAATTGAAGGAAAGGTTATCGATAGTAAAAGCGGTCAAGGAGTAGCAGGGGTGAAACTCGCGGTCGTCCCGACCTTTTCGCCGTTCTTTTTCGAAAGGTTCTTATGTATTTCCAGAGAAGATGGAACCTTCAGTATTGGTGGCCTCCGAAGTGGTGAGTATGTAATAAGAGGAGATTTCCCAAAAGTCTATGCGAATGTCAAATCTGGCCAAAAAACCGCTGTGCAGGTTGAGGGTGATCCTGTCCAAGACACAAGTAACAAGGGGGAAACTCTTAAGACACGGACTATTTATTTCCCAAAAGATCAATCTCTGGGAATGCTCTACGTGCTGGATGCGAATCAGGTGGGCGCAAGCAGCGATTTCGACTGGGGGCCGCTATGTGAAGCGGCCGGCGAGGTAAGTGTACCGGCGGGGAAGGTGTTGAGACTGGATTTGAGCAAAGAGGCAAGCGGCGACTTATCACCTTTGTCCGAACTGGAGCCAAATGATCTGGCAATGCTTTTTTGCTGCGGCACTGACATAACCGATGAACAGCTAAAACACATATCCCATCTGACTGGTTTGCAGGAGATAGATCTTTCGGAAACGGCCATACTCGGCACAGGTTTGAAATATCTGTTCAAGCTCAAATCTCTCAGGAAACTGGACTTGAGTAATACTCATGTGGGCGACGATAAACTGGCCTACCTTTCGAAATTGCCATCGTTGGAAGTTCTTTCCCTCTGGAATACCCCGACAAGTGATGCCGGCATGGTGCATGTGGGAAGAATGGCCTCGTTAAAAGTACTAGGCTTGAGCCCTGGGGTAGGCAACGAAGGGCTTAGGTATCTTAAAAACTTAGCTTCGTTACGATGGTTGTCAGTTGATAACCGGGCGATTAGCGATGAGGGACTTGCACATTTAGCCGACTTAACACAGATGGAGACTCTATATCTTAACGATACGCAGGTCAGCGATGCAGGGCTCGTTTATCTGAAAAAGATGGCAAAACTTAAGACACTCTTTCTGTATGGGACTCGCGTCACCGAAAAGGGATTAATCCATCTGGAAGGCCTTAAGGAACTTGAAGAACTGAGACTACTCTATGGTGTCACTGACACCGGTTTGATGGCTCTGTCAAAGTTAACTTCGCTCAAAAATGTAACGATCGATGGTGACTCGGTCACCACAAAAGGACTAACGGTACTGTCAAAGATGAAGTCGTTAGAGCACGTTTATGTTGACAACACAGATAGGATGGATGAGATTATTGGTAAGCTGATAAGCTTATCCGGACTAAAGCTAAAAGAGCTAACCATTGGCACAGGCCTGACCGATAAGGGACTTATCCGGCTAAAAAATATGCAATCTCTGCAAAAGCTTACCATAGGTCCCTCGAAGATCACAGGTAGGGGCATTATTGTATTAGCTGAACTTCCTTTATTGCAGATGCTACAACTGCATCAGATGAAACTGGCCTCAGAGGACGAGTGGGCAGCTTTTGGAAAGCTCTCCTCCGTGCAACGTTTGATTTTGAGGCATATTCGCTCCAGGGTTACTAATGCACATATCGCACATCTGGCTGACATGAAATCCTTAAGAGAGTTGTCTCTTGATACTGTTATCATAGAAGAGGGAAAAGCAATTGTCTCTCTCGACATTACAGACCAAGGATTGGCGCATTTGTTAAAGCTAAAAGAGCTTGAGTCCCTTTCTCTTCGTGGAGCCAAGATTACGGATGAAGGTATTCAACAGTTGGAAGGGCTTAGTTCTCTAAAGTGGATGGACTTACAGGGTTGCAGTGTCACTGAGCAGGGTCTACAAAGACTTAAGAAAAAGCTGCCCGCGCTGCGATGGTTTTTAACCCCAGTAGATGTGCCTGTCCGGGAAAAAACCGATGTGCAGATTGAGGGGGAATCAGAGGTTTCAAAACTGCTCGCATCTCTTGAAGACGAAAAATATGCCCATACACGTGGTTGGATTATTCCATTGGTTGAGGAAAACGGTCAGGAGTTGTTAGATAAATTGCGTTCTTACGATTCCGCCTTTTTGAACAGCCAAACAATCTCTATGGAGATGGAAAAGCCAGTGAATTGGGCAAGAGCGGATGAGCGACAAAAAATAAAGATAGCTTTGACAACAGATAATGGTAGTATTGGATGGGAGGAAGAGATATCTTATTTATCAGGTCCTCGCTACAAAGAAGGCCTTAATGGTATAGACAGGATCCAGTATGTTTGGAACGTCACTCGGAAACAAGGCTTGATTGAGAATGATTTTCAAGCTCGCCGAAGGGAAATGGTGCTATTACTCGTCAGCCCATGGGGCGATTTTGCTGAAAAAGAAGCTGCGCCTGTTGTCGAATTTAGGCAGTCCTCGGATCGGACAAAATTCATTGAGTATACGTGTGTGATATGGTCAACGGGTCGAGGATTTGCAGACCATCTTAAGGGGATTATTGAAGCAAAGAAAGATGAAAATGGATTAATCCACTTTACCGCACATGGTAATTTTGGCCCTAACAGCGACGGATTGAGCGACGGATTGTGGGAGATGGTTGTCGACCCGAAATCCGGTTATTTAGTTCGCTCGGCTTCATTTACCGGAAATGGGCACAAATCTCCGGTTTTTATCTGTACGACGATTGGCACTAAATGGTTTGATAACTGTAGTTTGGCAAAAGAAGCAAGATTTTCTACTTGGGACAAGTCGAAGATCACAACGACTCAAACTGTTCAATTTAAACTTGAGCCTGACGCGAAACTCTTTGATAAGCTTCGAAAGACATTGAGATCAGAACTGCCAAAGGACACAAGAGTAGAAGATTGTCGGTAGATTGGCGACCGAATTCCCGGAAAGCGTTACGATTTCGCGTGGGTGAGTTCCCAATGAAAGACTCTGAATTGCTAATAGGCAAACCGCTCCCATCATTTGACAACATCCAGATCAATTATACCAAAGAGGAATTGAACAGCGAACCGATTATAGTCTGTTTCTGGGACATGCTGCAACGGCCGTCACGGAACTGCATTATTCGCTTGTAGTCTTTGAGATCGGCAAATCAGGCGAGCAAAAATACATAAGAGAAGATTCAAGGCGAATGTTTAATGATGCTCATCCGGGGCCTCGAACACAGCGAGCCATCCCCAAGTTTGTGCCCGCGAAAGCGGGTACTGCGCTTGAGGCTGCCACCCATCGCAACTCAAAAGCAACCAGAATCTGTGAGAATTTAATAACTACGTTACAAACACCAACTTACATAACGATAAAAACGGTTAGAAAGACCGTTGGCTAAGCGCCTATCCAAATAACCCGCTCTATTGCAGCCGGCTGCAAAGCCCGATGGCTGCGTTGTCAGCCACTACCTGGGAAATCCGGGATAATATTTATCCAACCGCGGCGAGAAAGGCCTCGATGTTCTCTGTCGAAACGTCGGGGGGCATGCCGCCGCAAGGACATCCCGCGGGGGGATGTTTCCGAGCAATGTTACGGCGTTTGCCGTGAGCTCCTTCATCTCCGTCAGTGTGTGGTGGAAGCTGAAGTTGAACAGGTTCACGCCGATTTCCGGAAGGTACGGGGCACACACCAGCCCGGCGGCTCAGAATGGTTATTTTGATATTGTCAAGGCGCTGCTGGAAAGCAGGGCCGGCCCAGTTGGCAATTTCTTCAAAACGCTCTGTCTGCTTACTATTTCCAAACTCCTACTCCATCACTTCTACCTCAGCCCAACTAAAAACCCTGAACGGTTACAAAAAAATAATTTGACTTTACTGACAGTTTGAAATATGTTGTACAAGAAGGAAATTTGGGTATTTCAACATTGGGTGCGTTGCTCAATGCGTTGAAAATACCCGTGAACGGTTATGGATCGTGATACAATCATTGAAGAGGCTCACGAC
>CAZWKM010000156.1:0-5358 GCA_964634165.1 uncultured Pirellulales bacterium
ATTGCATAAAGAGCCGCAGGGACCCGATTGCCTCGGCGGAAATCGGACACCGCTCCAGTACGGTCTGTCATCTGGGCAATATCGCGATGCTGCTTGGCCGAAAGTTGAAATGGGACCCGGAGAGGGAACGCTTCACGAACGACTCGGCAGCGAACCGTATGGTCGCACGCAGCATGCGAGCGCCCTGGCGGCTGTAGAAAATTGATTATTGATTAGTGAGAAAGGGCGAGATATGAGAAGCGAAAGAAAGCTTGCTATTGCGATACTGGTAATCACTGTAATTTGCAGTTTCAGTATCACGAGTAAGGCTGAGCAATTTTATCTTAGAGTTTCGGCACCAAAGATGGATTGTGTCGATGCTCCTATTCACGCAGATATTGAGCTGCCCGAACATTTAGCCAACGTGCCCGCTGATGAAATCACTGTTGGTCTCAGGCAGACTGGCAGAGGTATGGCGCGGATATATGGGAAGCTGATACCAGCCCAGATTGTGAGGGGTAGAGACAACAAAGCAGAACTGTGGTGGGTAATGCCTCGGGTAAAGGCAAATAGCAGAACTATGTGGACTGCTACCTTGAGCCGGAGGGAGAAAGCAGACAAGGAGGTATTTTCCTGGAAGGATAAGAAAGGGGAGTATCTCGATTTGCTTTTCGATGGGCGTAAGGTGACGCGGTATATGTATGCCTACGATAATTCAAGCAAACAGCGTATCCTCGAGACCTACAAAACCTTTTTACATGTCTTCGACGCTGAGGGAGAGAACCTGCTGACCAATGGGCCGGACGGCCTGCATCCGTATCTGACAAATAAGATTCTGTATCCGCACCATCGCGGGATATTTATTGGCTGGAACAGATTGGAATTCGGAGGGAAGAGATATGATTTCTGGCACATGGGTGAGCAAGGCAGAGTCCAGAAGCATTGGAAATTTATGGAGCTGACCGCCGGGCCGGTCCTGGCAAGATCGAATTCGCTGATTTTCTGGAATAATGGCATAAATGATGACCCGGTGATTATCGAACGGCGGGAAACTACTGTTTTTCGTCAGCACGAGCCCACAGTCCTGTTGCTGGAATTCCGCACGCAGTTGAAAGCTTTTATTGGCGATGTTTTTCTCGACGGCGACCCGGAACACGCCGGCTTTCAGTATCGCCCGCACGATGGTGTTGCTAAGGGCGGTAAGGATGTGAAAGCGACTTACCTGTTTCATAAAGAAGGTATCAATCCTAAAAAGGACAAGGACCTCCCGTGGGTGGGGATGTCATACGGGTTGAACGGCCGGCGTTACAGTGTAGAGCATATAAATCATCCTGATAATCCGAAGCCGGTTATCTATTCGGCATACCGCGATTACGGACGGTTCGGTGCGTTCTTTAAGAAAGAAATCAAGGCCGGCGAGACCTTGACGCTGCGTTATCGCATCTGGGTGGTTGAAGGTGAAATGCCGGAGCGGCAGGAGTTGGCGAGTAAATATTCGGCGTTTGTTGACGGCCCAAAGGTTGAAGTGGTGGGCCGGTGAGACCATTGCCAATTGACGATTGAAGCTCGTAAATCATCGGGTTGAGAGATTCAAAGCCCTAAACAGGCAGTAATTTTTGCAGGAAATTTGAATTGCATATTAGCTTCTGCAGGTTATAATTTGGAGATAATTCGGAGTGTCGGCAAAGACGGACCTCCTTTTTGCGTGTAAGTCCTTTTGTAAAAGGCAGTTACACAATAAGCATAATCAAAACGGAGGAAATTGCAATAAAATAACGCTCGTAAGCGTTTTTTCTTATAGATTACAGATTTATGCAAGAAGGATTCTGACAGATTTTGAATTAAGGAGAATGGCAAATGAGTAGAGCTGTAACACTTTTTACCGGACAGTGGGCGGATTTACCCCTGGAAAAACTGGCCAAAAAGGCGGCAAGCTGGGGATACGACGGGCTGGAGCTGGCCTGCTGGGGCGACCACTTTGAGGTGGACAAAGCCCTGAGTGACCGCAGCTACTGCAAAGCCAAGCGTGAGCTGCTGAAAAAGTATGGCCTTAAAGTGTACGCGATATCGACACACCTGGTTGGCCAGGCGGTGTGCGACAATATCGACGAACGTCATAAGGCAATCCTGCCTCCGGACGTCTGGGGCGACGGCGACCCCGAGGGCGTCCGCAAGCGTGCAGCCCAGAAGGTAATCGATACTGCCAAGGCGGCGAAGAAGCTGGGCGTAAAGGTCGTCAATGGATTTACGGGAAGTTCCATCTGGCACATGGTTTATTCGTTCCCGCCGGCCTCGCCGGAGGCGATAGAGGCAGGTTACAAGGACTTCGGGAGGCGGTGGCGGCGCATACTCAACGCCTTCAAGGCAGAGGGTGTGAAGTTCGCTCTGGAAGTGCACCCGACCGAAATCGCTTTTGACATTGCCTCGGCACAACGTGCCGTTAAAGCCGTCAGGGGCCACAAGTCCTTTGGCTTCAACTACGACCCCAGTCATCTCGGTTACCAGGGCGTGGACTACGTCAAGTTCATCCGGACCTTCCCGGACCGCATCTTCCACGCCCATATGAAAGACGTCTGGTGGGGACACGGCGACGGCACGGTTGGTGTTTTCGGCGGTCATACCGAGTTCGCCGACCCGCGTCGCTACTGGGACTTCCGCTCGATCGGTCACGGCGATATCAATTTCGAGGAAATCATCGTCGCCCTCAATGATATCGGCTACCAGGGACCGCTTTCGGTAGAGTGGGAGGACAGCCGAATGGACCGTGAACACGGCGCAAAAGAGGCCTGCGAGTTCTTCAAGAAGGCGGACTTCAAGCCGTCACAGGTTGCCTTCGATGCGGCATTTGAGAAAGATAAATAATAATAAAGCTTTCAGAAACCCTAAACGAGAGTAGATTATCGGCGACACCGATGCCAACTTGATGCTGTCCCGGCCGATGTGCAGCCCATGGCGCTTATAAGTGGTGTAAAACTAAAAGCTAAAAACGCAAAACTGTGGAATTCAAAGGAAAATGTTCACATAAGATAGACAGGAGGAAAAACATATGGAAAAGAAGACAATATCACGACGTCAGTTTCTAAAAGGCGCGACGGCTGCCGCCGCAGGTGTGGCAGGTTTTCCTTATTTTGTTCCGTCGTCAGCGCTGGGTAAGGCCGGTAACGTCGCTGCGAGCAATCGGATTGTGATGGGCTGCATCGGGGTGGGCTCGCAGGGCGGCGGTAACATGCGCGGCTTCTTAGGCAAAAATGAGGTGCAGGTGGTTGCCGTCTGCGATGTTGATAAGGGTCGTCGCGACGGGGCCAAGAAAACCGTGGACGACAAATATGAGAATAATGACTGCAAGGCGTACCTGGATTTCCGCGAGTTGGTCGAACGTAAAGACATCGATGCGCTGTCGATGGCATTGCCGGACCAGTGGCACTCCATCATTTATGTTGCGGGGGCCAGAGCGGGAAAGGATATATATGGGGAAAAGCCTCTGGCACGCACCATCCACGGAGGGCGGGCCATTTGTGACGCGGTCCATCGTTATGGCAGGGTCTGGCAGACCGGAAGCTGGCAGCGGTCGCAACGGAGCTTCCACCACGCCTGCGAGTTAGTCCGCAATGGGCGTATCGGTAAGGTGTATAAGGTTGAGGTGGGTCTGCCGACCGGAGGCAGCACCGACAATAAACCCGTACAGCCCGTTCCCGAGGGCCTGGACTGGGACTTCTGGCTTGGGCCTGCACCCTGGGTGCCCTACAGAGGCATTTGCCACTGGAACTGGCGGTGGATGATGGACTATTCCGGCGGACAGCTCACCGACTGGGCGGGCCATCACATCGACATCGCCCACTGGGGCCTGGGGCTGGATTATACCGGCCCGGTCGAGATTGAGGGCAAAGGCGTTTATCCCCGAGATGGCATCTACGACGCCCCGACCGCGTACAAGTTCACCTGCAAATACGACAACGGCCTGACGATGATAGTCGCCAATGACCGGCAGCAACCGAAAGGGATGGGGACAATATGGTACGGCGAAAAGGGATGGGTCTATGTCAAACGCGGCAGGCTTGAGGCCGAGCCCAAGAGCATTCTGGATGAGAAGATTGGACCCGACGAAATCAAGTTGTATGAAAGCCGGGACCACCAGCGGAACTTCCTGGACTGTGTCAAGAGCCGCAAACTGACTATCACGCCTGTCGAGATTGCCCACCGCTCCATCAGTGTTGGACTGCTTGGCGAAATCGCAATGCTTCTGGGACGCAAGCTCAAATGGAACCCTGAGAAGGAAATCTTTCTGAACGATGAGCAAGCCAACAGAATGCTGTCACGGCCGATGCGCAGTCCGTGGCACCTGTAAGTAGTGTAAAATTAAAAGCTAAAAAAGCAAAACTGCGGAATTTATTATTTCAAATAACAGTTGAAGAAGAAGGAAAGGAGAAAAAATGAGTCAAAGGTCGAAAGTTATTAACACTGCGTTGCTTGCCGTCTTGTGTTTTGCCTTGGTCGGGGAAGCAGCGCCTTTGAAGGCGCTTATTGTTGACGGCCAGAACAATCATAACTGGAAGGCCACTACGCCTGTTATGAAGAAGATTCTGGATAATACAGGCCTTTTCAAGGTGGACGTAGCTACCTCGCCGGCCAGGGGGCAGTCTATGGCTGGTTTCAAACCCAATTTCGCACAGTACGACGTGGTGCTCTCGAACTATAACGGTGCCGACTGGCCCAAAGAGACCCAGGATGCTTTTGTCGAGTACGTGCGAACTGGCGGAGGGGTCGTCATTTTCCACGCCGCAAACAACTCTTTCCAGAGATGGAAGGAATACAACGAGATAATCGGGCTCAGATGGGGTGGGAATGAAAAAACCGGTCCGTATATTCGCTGGCGTGACGGCAAGGCTGTCCGCGATATGAGCCCGGGCGGAGCGGGAGGACACGGTCCACAACACGCTTTTCAGGTTGTAACTCGCAACAAGAAACATCCAATTACGAGGGGTTTACCCGAGAAGTGGATGCACGTGAAAGACGAACTTTACGCCAAACTTCGTGGTCCAGCCAGGAATTTGACAGTTCTGGCAACTGCCTATGCGGACCCCAGGCAGAGGGGCACGGGTGAACACGAGCCGATTTTGTTTACCATCAATTATGGCAAGGGAAGAGTCTTCCACACGGTCCTCGGCCACGACGCCCCCCAGATGGAATGCGTCGGCTTTATCGTAACATTGCAGCGAGGTGCTGAATGGGCGGCAACTGGTAAGGTTACCCAGAAAGTCCCGGAGGATTTCCCGAGCGCAAGTGAAGTGCGCAGGTGGAAAGACTTTACGAACCCGAAACCTATGATTAGTTCAGGAAAGGAAACAGAAATGGATGAGTTACTGGAAAAAGTAAAGACGT
>CAZWKM010000157.1:0-5344 GCA_964634165.1 uncultured Pirellulales bacterium
GAAGTGTCTTAAGCCCTGCCATCCACTGCAGAACTACTGCGACAGTTGCGATTCCAACGATGTTATTAATCCCCTGGCATCCTATATGCCATTCGTACGTATTCGTTTCAGGTGCGGATTCTGCGGAGACATGTGGCGGAAAGTATTGTATGATAAAGAAGCTTCTATAATATTAAGGTCACTCTGTTTGTTTATGACTATTGCTTTTGCCAGCATATTGATAATCGTGGGCCTGCCATTATTTTTCATAGATAAGATTGAAAATCCCGAGCTTCAAAGAACAGTAGAGACAGTGTTTTACATCCTTGTGGCAGCACTATTGATAATTTTCTTTGCGCTGCATTGCCTATCACTTTGAGCCGGTTTCGTTGTCACGTGCATCCGGATGCTTTTTGATATTTCGCAACTCTCGGTCCAGGCAGGATAAATACCGAATGCCCGTTAACATCAATGAAGCAATCGCCATAATCCGCCAGGTACGTCTGCAATAGTTTGCAGGCGGTAGAATCATCTTCTACAATCAGGCATTTCATATAAACTCCCTTGTTTAATTGTTTTTTTCATTTACTTTTTAATTGTTTCGCTTGTTCCTTATTTTCCTGTTGTTTTGCTATTTCAATCCAGTCGGCCCTGGACAAAAACGACTCCACTTTCTCGAACTCGGCCTGCACATCCTCAAAAAGCGAAGCGGCTGCCGCCATATCTTTTTTTCGCGCGGCACACTCAAGCTGATAAGCGGTCTGCGACAATCGTGCGGCGCCCACATGCGAAGCCGCCCCTTTTAGCTTATGAGCGTACAATTGAACATCTGCCGGTTTTTTAGCTTTTATTGCGTCGGCAATGGATTCTATACATAGGGGGCCATCCTCCAAAAATATTTCGACAATATCTTTAATCATATCTTCATCACCGCATACTTCCTCAATAAGCGCCCAATTAATTATACTTTCCTTCTTTCGAGCATCAGCCGACCCTGTTGGCCGGACTTCCGGAGATTTCTCACTTGAGCAAAGCCGGCTGAGCTCATCTACCCGGGACTTGACTGAATTGTTTTTTTCACCCAGAGCCGTGCTCTCTGAAAGCAAATATTTGCGAATTATTTGCAGCAACTGCCCGCGGTCGATTGGTTTGGCCATATAATCACTACAACCGGCGGCAATGCATTTTTCGTCGTCGCTCTTCATTGCATAGGCGGTCAGAGCAACTATTGCAGTTTTCAATCCCTTTCTCCGAAGGATTTTTGTGGCCTCATATCCGTTCATATTAGGCATTTGTATGTCCATAAATATCAGCTCAAACGGCTGGCTGAGGGCTTTATCGACCGCCTCTTTTCCGTCCTCGACTATTGTTACCTGCAAGCCCATCTTTTCCAGCAGCAGTTTAACAAGCATCTGATTGGTTAGACTATCTTCTGCAACTAAAACCCGGCCGGTGAATTCAGCCTGCTCTGGAACGTCCCGCTCCCTGTTTAAGTTGTTTACAAAATCGTATTTGTTAAACAATGGCTGCGATTTTACATCAACACCTGCTGGAATTGTAAGTGAGAACACCGAGCCCTTGCCCTCCTGGCTGGTTAGAGAAAGTTCTCCACTGAGAAGATGTGCCAACTGTCTCGTGATAGGCAATCCCAGGCCCGTGCCGCTGTATCTGCGAGTGCTGCTTCCGTCCACCTGCATAAACTCCTCAAATATCAATTCCTGCTTGTGAGCGGGGACGCCGATTCCGGTATCCTCGACGTCAAAACGGAGATATAGTCCGGGGCGCCCTTTATCGTTGACCTCCTGCAGAGAAACATTTACATATACGTGTCCTTTTGCAGTAAATTTAATGGCGTTATTTACAAGATTAGTCAAACATTGACGCAATCGAACAGGGTCGGTGTGTATCCGCTCAGGCAGCTCGGTACATTGCAAAACTTCAAATGTCAGTCCTTTTTTCGTTGCCGCCGGTCGCATTAGTGATTCTATGGCGGCAAGCAACTGTTCCAACGGGTAGTCAACCATCTCAATATCAAGTTTGCCGGCTTCAATCTTGGTGAAGTCCAGAATATCGTTAATGAGCTTCAGGAGGTTTTCGCCGCTTTCACGAATGATATCGACATGATGTATCTGTTCATCGGTCAGCTCTTCTTCTGCCAGCACCTCGCTAAAACCTATAATGGCATTCATCGGCGTTCGGATTTCGTGGCTCATATTTGCGAGGAATTCGCTTTTGGCCTGGTCAGCTACGACCGCTTCCTGCGCCAGCAGACTGGCACGCTTGATGGAGTCCTCAAGCTGCAGGTTTGTTTGTTCGAGCTCCGCCCAGGCCTTTTCCGCCTGCTCCTTGGCGTGCTTCAAGTCTTCTTCGGCGCGTTTGCGTGTTCCGAGATATCCAATGGTGGCTGCGAAGAGACGCAGCAGCTCACATTGCTGTTCGGTTATAGCGCCTTTGATGATTCGGTTGTCCATACTGATATGACCGATGACCTTTTCGCCATCCCAGATGCCGGCGAAGACCTGAGCAGTTTGCCCGACGACCCGCCCTTTGTGGTTGGTCAGTGGCAGCTCGCTTTCAAAAACAAAGGGCTCTTTGCCCAGCAAAACCCTTCCATCAGGTGTATCGGGGTTGAGTTTGGCTTTCTTGTCGCGTTCGTCGCAGATGTCTCCGTTTTCGTCCACGCCGAACGAACCGACTATGGTATCGGGTTCATCGGAGCGAAACCAGATGCCCAGGCGGTCAAACCCTAAGCGGCTTCGTCCGAGCTCGACGGCACGGCGACAGAGGTCGTCGAAGGAGTCGGTCGTGGCCAGTTCGTTGGTAACCTCAACCAAAGTGATAAGCTGTTCTCCAAAACGGCGCAGCGCCTCCTCCGTCTGCTTATGGTCGGTGACATCCAGACAATATTCAATTATCTGAGTAACATTTCCTTCATTATCAAAAATGGGGTAACCGTGAACTTCAACGTTTCGAGGGTCCCCATCCTTATCGTAATGGACGTGCTCTACCGTTATCGGTTCTCCGGTCCTTTTGACCTCTTCAAGCGGACAGAGGTGGTCGGCCCCATCACAAGGCTTATCCCGTTTATGGGAAATCATATAGCAGGTTGCTTTTTCGGGCAACTTTCCCGGCCATCCGGCTGAATTGGCCATCTTAATTGTGTAATCATTAGCGTCAATAACATAGAAGGGATGTGTCAGGCATTCCAAAATGTTATTGAGGAACTCGTTTTGTTTGCGGAGCTCCGCCTCTTCCTCTTGCAGCTTCTGTTTTACCGCCCTGAAGATGTCCGTTTGAGTTACAATTCCACAGAGCCGTTTGTCCTCCATAACAACCAACCGGCGAATATCCATTTTCTCCATAATTTTGCCGGCCTCAAGGACGGCCAAATCGGAGGATATACTCTCTACCGGAGATGACATTATCTCCCCTACGCTTAGCTTATCAAAATCCTTCTCTTTGGCCACAGCCTTTTTGAGGACATCCGTCTCGGTAAGGATACCTGCCACACTGCCATTATCTACAACAATGATGCAGGAAATGTTATTCTCGGACATCACCTTCGCGGCCACAACGACAGTTTCATCCGAGGAAATGGTAATCACATCCTTGGTCATCACGTCCCCTACTTCCAGCCAGGCCCGGAAGGAAGTTATCGAACAATCAAAATAGACGTTCCTTATCTTACTTTTGACTAAATTGCTGAACCGCTCTTTGTTCTCCATCAGCGTTTCCTTCACTCCCTTTTTTGTTGAACAGTGACTTAGCCGTTCCTGCAGGTGACAATTTCCCTGGCCGGCACACTCAATATTGTATGTCTTCTCTAACAATCACCTGGTGCCAATAGTCATAGCCGCCCCCATTTGCTTGAAGACAGAATTACATTAAAGTATCGGTTAAAGTGAACCGGTACTTTTGTAGATAAAGCCGACAATCGCAGCCCCTTCAGAGCACAGCGATTATACAATGCTTCTTCAGACCTTATCGGTCGTGATTTTAACAGGTTTGAATTTTTTACAGCAAAAGCCCCCCTCCTTATAGGACAAAGAATTTGGTTGTAGTGGCGGGCTGAACACAACCCCCGCCAACCCCCAAGCCCAATACTCAAAAACCCGTACAATTCGCAAAATCCGTTGCTCGCTTAACAATCTATGCGAAATGGCCGATAACTGCCGTATAACAAGTTCAGGCAAAACGCACTATTGCGGCATACAAGGAATTTACTTGACAAATTATGCCGGATTATTAATAATAAAATACGGGAACTTCAGAATCCAGATGCAGGGAGCAAAGCCGATGCGTTTGGTTGTAAAAAAAAGTAATAGCATTGTCAGCGAGCTTCGATTCAGCAGCGGGCCTATTTATATCGGCAGACACAGCGATAGCCAGGTCTTTTTGCCTGACAAAACAGTCTCAAGACAGCACGCTGTAATCTTTACCACGCAGGACGGAAAATGGATGGCTGAAGACCTGGATTCGGCGAACAAAACGTATCTAAACGACGAGGCAATCCACAAAGCCGAAATTAAAACCGGTGATTGTCTTCGTATAACTGACTTTACTATCGAAGTCTATCTCGAAGATGAGGCCGAGGCAGAGAAACCGGTTCGTCCGGAAGATACGCTCACAACAACTACTCGCGACTCGCAGATTATAGTAAGAAAGCCGGATATCGAGCACGCCCCCGATATTAGATTACCTGCCAAAAGAGTACAAGATTTTCTGCAGGCCACCGAGGCAATCTGCAAAGCCAACGGCCTCGACGAAGTGCTCCAGGTCTTATTGAGTATCATATTAAGGCAGTTCAGTGCATATCATACCTGGTGCGCTCTAAGAAACCAGGCAACCGGCCCAATGACCTGTCACGCAGGCAAAGAACGAGACGGCCGAACGGTCGAACTAAGCCAAATAAAACTTAACGTAAAAATCAATCAAGCGGTTGAAAAAGGCCAGTTCTTACTCCTGCCGCAGGTTTCAGCTCAAACAGAAGATGAAAAAATACGCTCTGCAATGATAGCGCCTGTTATAGACCCGACCGGCTGCTTCGGCGTGCTGTATGTCGATAACGCTATGGACGGCGAACAGTACAGTCTCAGCGACCTGGACTACCTGATGCTGCTTGCAATTCACACAGCCGCTATACTGGAAAACTTCTGACCCCTGCCGGCCACAAGCGGGGGCAAACCACCAAACGACAGGTAACGCACCGCCGAGCTACCACAACGACCGTCCGGTCAGCGAAATAACCGGGCTTGGGCATTTTTTTGCCGTTGAAATTGGCTTTGATTGGGTTTGTTTTCCCGGAGCCGAAAGGCGGTTTCATTTTCATAATCCTCTATAACATATAAGTTTACGTTCATTTTGG
>CAZWKM010000158.1:0-5333 GCA_964634165.1 uncultured Pirellulales bacterium
GGTCGATTATTCTTTCGAGTCTTATCATTTTGCCTATCATTGTCAAACCTCCAATATTTCGTCATTGCGAGCCCTTTGCTTCGCTCGAGGATAAACTCCGCGAAGCAATCCCGTGTTTTGCTGCCCGTTCCACATCACAATCTTATTTGTAAAATCTACCTGAATCAGGCCAAAACGCAAGAAAAAAACGTATATTTAGTTCGTTGTTCGTAGTTTGTAGTTCGTAGCTGCAAGCAGCCACTGATTTTTACGGGCTGCCATTGCAATATCGTTCTCGATAATCTATTATATGGGCAAGTAGTTCATTATATCTTGCAAGATACGAGATGCGAGTGACGAGTCACGAGATACGAGCAAAATGACATATTTAGCCGTTCCCATAGCAGCGCAGAATTTAGATGAGGCAAGGCAGCAAATCAAAGCCGCCATAGCTGCAGGTGCCGAGATGTTCGAGCTGCGAACCGATTATCTTGAGAATCTCAGCGTCGATTTGGTTAAAAAGTTAATTGCCGAGGCCAGAAGCGCCACCAGCCGAGGGCTGCCGATGATCGTAACCTGTCGTGATGACAAGCAGGGGGGGGCGAGGACTTACCCGCAGCAATTGCGAATCGATGTACTCACCGGCGCTTTGAAAGCCGGTGCAGAATTTATTGACTTCGAATATGAAAATTTCCTCTCTATAGAAAATCAGGAAAGAATACAGAAAGCGCTATCGCAAAACTCAAAGAGCCGACTCATTTTATCCGCTCACAATTTCAAAACAAAGTTTGATAATATTGGAAAACTCTATCGTGACATATCAACTGTATGTCCAGCCGCAATACCCAAGCTTGTCTATACCGCAAATCATATCAACGATTGCTTTGAGGCATTCGATTTATTGCATAATACCGGGGGTGATTCGATAGTATTCTGTATGGGCGCCGCCGGCTTTATCAGCAGAATCATCGCAAAAAAGCTAAACTCTTTTGTTACTTACGCGAGTATCGACGATGAAAGCGCAACTGCACCGGGGCAATTGACGATTGAGCGATTGAAAAGATTGTATCGCTATGATTCCATAAACTCCGATACTGAACTTTTCGGCGTGATTGCCGACCCCGTCGGTCATTCGCTAAGTCCAGCCATTCATAACGCCTGTTTTGCTGATAAGGGTATGAATAGATTATATTTGCCGCTGCTGGTAGAAGGCGGCCAGCGTGAATTTGACGAGTTTTTGAACAACGTGATTCTGAGAAAATGGCTAAACTTCGGTGGCTTTAGTGTAACAATCCCACACAAACAAAATGCTCTCAATTACGTCAGGGCAAATCAGGGCTTTGTCGAGCCGTTGGCTGAAAAAATCGGTGCAGTTAACACGTTGGTAATCGGGCCAGATGGCAAACTCAGCGCTTACAATACCGATTATTCCGCTGCGCTGGATGCGGTTACTTCGACGCTGGGTATTACAAGAGCCGGGTTGAATAACTTACCTGTTGCAGTTATTGGCGCAGGCGGCGTCGCAAGGGCGATAGTAGCCGGTCTGAGTGACACAGGCGCAAAAATCAAGATTTACAATCGCACTATCGAAAGGGGCGAGAAACTTGCAGCCGACTTTGGCTGTGATTTTGCGCCTCTGGATGATTTGCCAAACCTGGATGCTGAACTGGTTATCAACTGCACGAGTATTGGAATGTATCCGAATGTTGACCAGACACCTTTATCGAGAGAGTATATCAAAAAAGATATGGTAGTCTTTGATACTGTTTATAATCCCGCAGAGACCTTGCTGCTAAAGCGCGCGAAGCAAGCTGGCGCAAAAACAATTGACGGCCTATCAATGTTCATCAACCAGGCCTGCTCGCAATTTAAACTCTTCACCGGCCAATCCGCCAACCCCGAGCTTATGCGGGAAACCATTTCCAGTTGTCTCTCTCGCAAATAATGTGTATAATCCCCTCTCCGATTTAATCGTTGCTCTGCAATAACGGTTATTGGTATATTAAAAGCAACAGAGAGAAAAAATTAACCGCAGAGAACGCAAAGAGCGCAGAGAAAAAACAAGAGTAAAAGAAGATGGATTCCTGCTACCCGCTTTCGCGGGCACAATCTTCGCAGGAATGACAGAGAGGACTAAGTCATAAATGGTGGCGATGAATCGGTCGAGCAAAGCCAGAACTATATCCGGCGGCGGCATATCCTGCAATCCGTGGAGGCGGTTTATGTGGCGTGATGACGCTTATCTACTGGATATGTTGCTGGCGGCGCACAAGGTTCAGGAATTCACCCGAAACGTTACCCAGGAGCAGTTTCAGGGTGACGAACTCACGCAGAATGGGGTTATGCGCCAAATCCAGATTATCGGAGAGGCCGCTCGTAAGGTTTCACCCCAGTGTTAACAGGCGCATCCGGAGATCCCCTGGGAAGGAATAATCGGTATGCGAAATCGACTCGTTCATGAATACTTCCGCATCATTCCTGAAAGGGTTTGGGATGTGGTCGAGAAGGACATACCGGAATTGATTCGACTCATTGAGCCGCTTGTGCCGCCTGATGAATCATCGGAGGCCGAGGATTGACACGGCTAAAGCCATAATGATGGGGCTGTGCCCTCTAAGGTATTGACATCTCACAATTTAATTGTTGCTCTGCAATAACAATTGTTGGTATATTAAGAGCGGCAGAAAACACAAGGGATTTATATATGGACGTTCAGAAACAGATTGATTTCTGGAGAACAAGTAGCGATGACGACTTTGCGGCTGCGGAGTCGCTGCTGGAAAAAGGACATTTGCGACATTGTCTTTTCTTTGCACACCTTGCTATTGAAAAAATGCTCAAAGCGCATGTGACCCGGCAAACGAAAGATGTTCCGCCACGCATTCACCATCTCGTTCGTCTTGCCGAGATTGCGGGTTTAAAGCTTGAATTGGAGCAGGAAAACTTCCTGCGCGAGTTTGGTGTCTACCAGTTGGAAGGCCGTTACCCGGACTCCGAGCAAATTTCGCCTGATTTGAATACCGGCCGGGAGGAAATTTCAAGAGCCAGGGAAATGTTAAAATGGTTGAAAACACAGTTATAGAAGCGGTACAAAAGTATCTCGCCGCGCTGCCACGTGTGGGTATTCATGCCCGCAGGGCCATCCTGTTCGGTTCTTTTGCGTGTGGTCGCGCTGATGAATATAGCGATATAGACTTGATTGTGATCGCCCCGGAATTCGACGGTTCGCGAGAACTTTCGCTGGTTAAAGCGCTTTGGCAAGCAACTGCCAGCGATAACCGCATCGAGCCTATTCCCTGTGGCGAACAGGAGTGGGAAACTGACCAGAGCCGTCCTATTCTTGAAATTGCCCGGCGTGAAGGCATTATCATTGCTGCATAATTTCGAAAACATAAACTTGTTAAGGGCAAGTTCAATGGCTAAGAATAAAAGTAAATCTGAAAAAGTTGTTCTGGCATATAGCGGCGGGCTGGATACAAGTGTAATCCTCCCGTGGCTTAAAGAGACCTACGGCTATAAGGTGATAGCATTTGCAGCCGACCTCGGCCAGGGTGATGAGCTTGCGGGCATAAAGCAAAAAGCGCTTAAGTCCGGTGCAGTCAAGTGTATAGTCAAGGACCTGCGAAAAGAGTTTGTCGAAGATTACCTCTGGCCGCTGCTCAAATCAGGCGCCGTTTATGAAAAGGGGTATTTGTTAGGCACAAGTATTGCCCGGCCTTTAATAGCAAAGCATCAGGTCGAAGTTGCCCGCGCCGAAGGTGCGACTGCGGTGGCCCACGGTGCGACCGGCAAAGGCAACGACCAGGTGCGGTTTGAAGTAACATATATGGCACTGGACCCGTCACTGAAAATTATCGCTCCCTGGAAAGACCCGAAATTTAGATTAACTTCTCGTGAAGCAGCCGTCGATTACGCCAAGAAACACAAAATTCCAATCGAGCAGACGAAGAAGAAGATTTATTCTTGCGACCGCAACCTCTGGCATATTAGCCACGAAGGAGCCGAGCTCGAGGACCCCGCTAATGAGCCGAAGGACGATGTGTTCGCTATCTCCCGGCCGGTCTCGAAAACTCCCAACAAGCCGGATTACGTCAAAGTCGGCTTTAACAAAGGAGTGCCGGTGACACTTAACGGCAAAAAGATAACCGGCGTAAAGCTGATTGAGCAATTGAACCAGCTCGGCGGCAAACACGGCATTGGCCAACTGGACCTGGTCGAGAATCGACTGGTGGGTATGAAGTCGCGGGGCGTATATGAGACGCCGGGCGGCACAGTACTGAGAGCCGCGCACAGTCGCCTGGAGACTCTGACGCTTGACAGGGAAACTATGCATTACAAACAGCAGCTCGCTCTGAAATACGCCGAGCTGGTTTATTACGGCCTGTGGTTTTCCCAGTTGCGAGAGGCGCTTGATGCATTTGTCAATGTTACTCAGCGAAATGTTACCGGCGAAGTTAAAATGAAGCTCTTCAAGGGACACTGTACACCTGCCGGTGCGAAAAGCCCGAACAGTTTATATCGGACCGATTTGGCAAGCTTTAAGATGGGTGCCGAATATGACCCGACTGACGCAGCTGGCTTTATACGTTTGTTCGGCTTACCAATGAAAGTCGCAGCCGCAGTGAATAAGAAAAAGAAGAGGGATTAGGAGATTATAAGAGGTATGGCTATGAAGACAAAAATGACTATGGTTTACTGGAAGGGTGACAAATTCTGGCTTGGAAAGCTACTTGAGCATCCTGAAATCATGACTCAGGGAGAAACTCTCGATGAATTGGAAGAGAATATTAAGGATGCTTATCTATTGATGGCTATGGATGAGGTGCCTGAAGAACACAAGATGAAAGAAATTGCAATATGAAGCGAAAGAAATTCGTCCGCCAGCTCATAAAAGATGGCTGTGTTTTATTAAGAGCTGGAGCAAGGCACGACATCTATATAAATCCGTCTACAGGCCAGAAACAGCCCGTTCCGAGACATATCGAGATTGATAACAACTTAGCAAGGCATATCAGAAAATACCTGGGTTTTAAATAGCCTGTTTCGATTCTCGATACTTGATGCTCGTTGGAGGATAAATGATAGCACGACAGTGAGTAAAATCCTAAAGTCGAAACATCTATCTTGCGGTTGGCAAAGGGGCCGATATAATATCCGGTTGAGCGCTGGAAAAGGAATGGGTAGGCCAAATATAGTATCCTATTTGTGATATGTCTTGTGCATTTATTTGTTGCTTTTGCAAGGAGGCATCGTGGCAGTACCGGATTGGATTTGGTTTGTCTTTATCTTTGCGTTCGGCTGTTGTATAGGCAGCTTCCTGAACGTTGTCATCTACCGCTTACCTCGCGACAAGT
>CAZWKM010000159.1:0-5332 GCA_964634165.1 uncultured Pirellulales bacterium
AAAAATTAAGACAGATTAGCAACAAGCCCTTAAAAGACGAGGATTTGTTTGCCGCTGTGGAGGAGGCATACCGAGCCGGCTGGCAAAAATTAAAGTTATACTTTATGGTCGGTCTGCCGGGTGAGACTACAGAGGATGTAAAACGGATTGTAGGATTGTCTTATCAATTAGCCAAACTGCGAAAAGAAATAGACGGCAAAACAGCCAAAATTAACATTACCATAAGCTGGCTCGTACCCAAGCCGCACACGCCGTTCGGCTGGCTCGGACAAAAGCCAAAGGCATATTTCGAGAACGCAAAACAGTTAATACTTGAGGAGAAAAGAAAACTGCGCGCTAAATTCCTGCAGTTTAAGTTCCACGATATAAACCGCAGTGTGCTGGAGTCGGCAATAGCCCGAGGTGACAGGCACTTATGCGACGTTATCGAGACGGCCTGGCAAGACGGTGCAAGATTCGATTTGTGGGACGAATGCTTCGAGTATGAGCTCTGGCAGAGAGCATTTGAGAAATTCGGTTTGGATGTTGAAAGGCTCGCCCAAAGGCAATTCGGCCCTGACGAAATTCTGCCATGGGAACATCTCGGCGGGCCGGAGAAGAAGTATTTGGTTGGGCATTTGGAGGAAGCGACAAAGAAATTAAAAACTTAAAACTAAAAAGGTAAAACCATAGCTTAAAATTCAAAATTTTTAAGATTTTATGTTTTCTTTTCTGTTGGTGGAAGCCACCCCCAAGCTGCGCTTGAGGCTGCCACCCAACCATTTTAGGGTGTGGTCTTATGTTTTGCGTTTTTCCTCATTCCCGACGGCAAAGCCAAGCCGCCACGTCCTTTCGCTTCTTTGAAATCTACTATAATCTTAACAGCCGTCTGCGGCTCATCCACCACCGTAAAGACATCCATATCTTCCGGGGAAATGTAATTGTGAACTTTTAGCATCTTTTCGGTCATCCACTTAATCAAGCCGTCCCAGTAGTCACTGCCCATCAAAACCACAGGGAAAAACGCTTGCTTTAATGTTTGAATCAATACGAGCGATTCGAAAAACTCATCCATAGTCCCATAACCACCTGGGAAAACTATAAAACCGTGAGCGTATTTCAAGAACATTACCTTGCGGCAAAAGAAATACCTGAAGTGCAGCGACAGGTTCTGGTACTCGTTCGGTATCTGCTCCATCGGCAGCTCGATATTGAGGCCGATGCTTTCACCGCCCGCTTCTGCAGCCCCTTTATTCGCAGCTTCCATAATTCCGCCTCCGCCTCCGGTTATTACTGCAAAGCCGGCTTTTACTATTTCCGAAGCGGTCTGCTCGGCAAGTTTATAGTACGGCTGGCCCGGCTTTGCGCGGGATGAGCCGAAAAACGATACGGCAGGGCCTATGGAAGCAAGCTCCTCAAAGCCCTCGGTAAACTCAGCCATTATTCTGAACATTCGCCAGAGGTCCTGGACCGGCCTATCAGCAATATCCATCATATAAAAAACTCCTTCAATATCATATCTCGTGGCCCGTGATTCGATTCACGATTCACTCTACCATAAAGCCGGGTTCTTTGCAGCAGGACAATATCCGGCAATCGGACAATTTTCACAGTCCGGCTTACGGGCGCGGCAATACTTCCGCCCATGAAAAATCAACAAGTGACTGAAGGTCGTCCACTTGCTCTCCGGCACTATTTCGGCCAAATCAAATTCCAACTTTACCGCATCGCTGTTTTCGGAAAGGCGCAGGCGGCGGGACAGCCGAATAACGTGCGTGTCGCAAGCTATCGCCGGCTTGCCAAAAGCATTGCCCAACACAACGTTTGCCGTTTTTCTGCCCACGCCCTGAAGCTGCAAAAGCTCTTTTAGCGTATCAGGGACTTTGCCGCCGAATTGCTGAATTATCCTTGCACAGGCGCGATTGATACTGATTGCTTTATTGTGGTAAAAGCCCGTGCTTTTTATATCCGACTCAATCTCCTTTATATCGGCTCCTGCCCAATCCGCAGCCGATTTATATTTCCTGAACAAACCAGGGGTTATCATATTGACCCGCACATCCGTGCATTGCGCCGACAGAATCGTTGCTATGAGAAGTTCCAGCGGATTCTTAAACCTCAGTGCGGTTTTTGCCTGCGGGTATGTTTTGTTCAATATCGGCCAAATCTTCTTGACCCTTTCGGCCGCCTCGGCCTTGCTCACCTTAATCCTGGTTTTTTTAACTTTTGCTTTTTTCGGCATAGCTGTTATTTAGAAGGAAGTTTTTCCAAAAGCCCTTTCAGTTTTTTCGCAAAAAATATCTCATGGAATCTCACCGGCTGTTCCTCGCCGGGTATATACAATATGCTTACCGGAACCCCGGGTTCTTCGTACTTGTTTTTCAAAGCAAGCGTCGCAGGATAATCCGCACCTGTGGTGTCGGCTTTAATTGCGAGAACACCTTTCTGTTCGATTAGCTTGGTGATGTCTTTGCGGCGGTAAACTATTTTGTCCACCACCTGACAACTAAAGCACCAGTCGGCGGTAAACTTAATCAGAACGGGCCTTCCCTCGGCCCCGGCGATTTCTATCGCAGCGGCATCGTACTTTTGCCATTGAATAAGTTCGGCGGCTGGTGCAGGCAAAAACGCCCATCCTGCCGTAACTGCCAGAACTATGGCGATGATTCTTATGAGCCATTTGCGTGATAGTTTAGTATTGTATGTTACCCAGCCGCCCCACATCCAAACGCAAAACCCGAGTACCACCGCAAAATACAGCACGCTCATTCTGCGCGCTTCGGGCAGGGCTGCAATAAGTTTTACTGCGATAATCAGCAGAACAAATCCAATCCCCTGCTTAAATAATTCCATCCACCGTCCGGCCTTAGGCAAGCGATTCAACAAGCCGGGCATTGAAGTCAGGATTGCGTAAGGGACAGCCATGCCGACACCTATAACCATTATCACAAAAGTTCCCAAGGGTAAGGGTTGCATCTGTGCCCATGCAAAGGCCGCCGCCAAAATTGCAAAGCTGCAGGGTGTGCTCAATATGGCTGCCAGAAAACCCATTCCGACAGCTCCGGGATAGCCCTTACCGGAGCCGGATTTGCCTGCAATTGATGACGGGACAGTGATTGTAAAGACGCCGAACATAAATAATGCCAGCACTACCAGCAAAAGTGCCATCACCGCAACAAGAGCCGGACTGCGAAATTGGTCTCCCCACTGGAGTACTGTTCCGTAGGAGACCTGCAAAATAATATTCGCGCCCGCAAGGCAGGCGAAAAACAGCAATATTCCAAGACAAAAGGCAAGACCCATCGCTGCCGATTGCTTTCTGCCTGCCTTCGCCTGCTCGACGATGCGCATCACGATGAGAGGCAGCACGGGCCAGACACAAGGCATAATATTCAGAGACAGACCCGCCAGCAGCGCCAAACCAAGAGCAAACCAAACCGAATAACCTGGGCCTTTAATTATCTCGTCTTCATCGGGAGCAGTTTTGAAACTAATTTCTTTCCAGGAATCAGCCTGACTGTAATCAATTGTTACCGGCAGTGTTTTCTCGAACGGCCGCAGACAAATCACGCTCGTGCAAGCCTGGCCGGAAATTTTGACCTCAAGGTCACCTTCTTCAATTACAGTAGTCTTTGTCGGGCCTCTGACTGCTATGATTGGCACAAAGACGGTGAAATGGCCGGCGTAAACCTCGACTTTGCTGCCTGCAGAGTCTGTGAAGATTTCCCATTTCGGGAAGACCGCTTCGCCAAAACCAAAATCATCGGATTTAGCTTCAACCTTCAGCTCAAAGCCAGCAGCAGGGGCAGTTTCCAACTTTGCATAATAATGGAGGTCATCAGTCCCTTCGAATATGACGGCTATACCTTTTTGCCCATCCATTCGAGCGGGCTCGATGCTCGCAGACGAAAACTCCTTTTCGTATCTTGCCAGCTCAACGGGCGCTGTAGAAGCTGACCCACCTGCGTTTTCACCCCACGCACCCCCAGTGACTGCAAAAACCAAAACTACCCAAAATATCGCAGCAGATTTTTCCCGCATAGACAACTTAGAGGTAATCGGAATAAAGATAATGTTAACTTTGCGACGGCTTTTGCTGTTCTTTCGACGGTGCTAAGGACAAGTCTTCTTGCTCGGGATTTGACTGCTCGTCTCTGGCCTGCTCGGCAGCTAATAAATCGGAAACCGTAGGCTTGTCCAGCTCGCCGCCTTTTAGAATCACTTCGACGTCATCGGCATCGAGAGTTTCGTATTTCAGCAGTGCGTTTGCTATTCGCTGGAGTTTATCCTTGTTTGATTCTATCAATTCCTTCGCTTTTTTATATGCCTCGTTGGTAATTCTTTTTATTTCCTTATCGATTGCTTCGGCTGTTTTTTCCGAATATTCCTTCTCGCCCGGCATCACATACATCATATCCTTAAGCCCCGCATCCGGCCCGTAATTAATCATCCCAAGCTCATCACTCATACCCCAGGTCAAAATCATTTGCTTTGCAATATTGGTGGCCTGTTGAATATCCGATTGTGCGCCGCTGGATATATCATCGCAAAATATCTCTTCTGCGATTCGCCCACCGAAACACACCTGCAAAAGTGCCATACAATATCTCTTTGTATAATGCAAACGGTCCTTTTCCGGCAGAGCAAAGGTCGCCCCACCGTAAGGCCCTCGAGGGATGATGCTGACTTTATGCAGAGGGTCGGCCTCTTTCAGCACAGATTGGATGAATGCATGCCCGGACTCATGATAAGCGGTAATTTTTTTGTCATACTCATCGATGACCCTGCTTTTTTTGGCCCTTCCCCATCGCACCTTGTCCCGTGCCTCTTCCAAATCAGCCGTCTCGACGGAGCCTTTATCAGCCATAGTCGCAGCCAGCGCCGCCTCATTGATAATAGCTGCCAGGTCGGCACCGGTAAACATAGGCGTGCCGCGCGCCAGTCTTTCCAGGTCGGCATCAGACGCTAATTTTACTTTCTTTGCGTGGACCTTCAAAATATCAACTCGCCCTTTCAAGTCCGGCAGTGGCACAAAAATTTGCCTGTCGAATCTTCCCGGCCTGGTCAACGCATGGTCTAAAATATCGCCCCGGTTCGTCGCTGCAATCACTATCACCTGGTCATTCGTATCAAAGCCGTCCATTTCAACTAAAATCGCATTTAGTGTTTGTTCACGTTCGTCGTGCCCGCCACCGACATAACCGGCGCCGCGTTTGCGACCAATCGCATCAACCTCATCAAGGAAGATGATACAGGGCGAATTGTCTTTGGCCTGCTTGAAGAGGTCTCGCACACGAGATGCCCCGACCCCAACAAACATCTCTACGAAATCGCTGCCGGATATACTGAAGAA
>CAZWKM010000160.1:0-5317 GCA_964634165.1 uncultured Pirellulales bacterium
ATATGCTACAACTGGCGCTTCATTTATGGCAGATAACGCTTCATCTGTGGCAAATCACCCTTCATCTGCGACATATTAAGCCTTATTTATTACGGATAACGCTTTATCTACGATAGATTAAACTTCATATATGGCATATCACACTTACTTTGTCATAGCTAAAGCCTACTTTTGCATAAAGTAAACCGTCCAAGGCATAAAGTTAACTGATTACGTGGATATTCTAACAAATTTTATTTCCTTTGCACGACTTCATCTGGGAAATCAGGGATAAAAACGGTATCTCGCCAGGTTATCAGGGTAACAGGTTACCTGAACATCTGATTTCCTGAGTCTCTTGCCTTTATGTATCACAGTTTTAATAGAGACACTGCTTTGCCGCTTCGGCAAAAGTTATCAGGTTCTCAACGGGGGTCTCAAAGAAGTGGTCAGAAGCGGAGAGGATATATCCACCGTCTTTTCCGAAGCCTTCGAAGAGCCGCCGAACTTCAGCTTTTATCTGCTCCTTTGTCCCGAAAGTCAGTACATTGAACTGGTCCATCCCGCCTATCATTGCCACTTTTTGTGAATAAACCTTGCGCAGCTTTTCCGGCTCCGTGATATTTCCGCCTACACCTGCAGGCGCGAGCGTTTCCGAGGCGTCAGTTTCGTTTTCTATAATCAACTCCAGAATATTCATCATGCCGCCGCAGGTATGGTATGTTGAGATGAAACCGTGTTTGTGCAATGCGCGATGTATTTCGCGGGCATAAGGCAGACAAAACCCGCGATGGAGGTCGGGGGAAATGAGGGTATCGCTGCCGGCCCCGCCTCCCGTTTCAATCAAATCAAATTTTGCGCCGGCTAATGATTCCTCGATGAAGCTGAGCTTCTTGTCCAACAAAATCCGCATCAGGCGGTGCACCCAGTCGGGATTGTCAATTGTCTCTAATATGAGATTCTGTACATCCATCAGGCAGCAGGCGTGCTGCCAGCAGCCGGCCTGGTCACCCCAGACAAATCCCCGCAGGATACCGGCATCTCCAACGGCATCATACTCGGCTGCGATTTTTTTCTTATCCAGCCTGGCCACAGGCATATATTTTTCTATCAGGTCGATGTCCTCGTGCTTTTTGATAAGGTATTCTGTTATCCAGGTGGTTGTAAGGTTTCCGCCGGTTTTGTAGGTGAGCTGTCCTTCGGGAGTTGTAATCGTATGGTGGAGAATTTTGTTGCGTGGGTCACTGTTGACAACTTTGATTTCTTCCTGCCACTCGGGTGTTTGCACGATGTAGTTTTCGGCGTTGGGGACCCAGAACTGGCCCATTGCCTCGAAATACTGGATGGAAGCGTCCATTCCCGCGGCCTTGAATGCGGACAATGGGTCCATACCATTCATATACGTATCCAGATGGTATTGCTGCCACTGGTGAATCGTAACCGGCAGACGGTCAGGCTTTTCTCTGCGTAACGCACGCATCATACGTTCTTTTGATGTCATTGAATTGACCCTAATTGGTGATTGGTAACTGGTAACTGGTGATTATTTAACCAATTATCATTTAACCAGCTATCACAATGTTCCCCTTTCAACGTTAATAACTATTTTCTCTATTTGCGCCAGTAATTCAAAATCATTTCTAAGCCGGGCCCACATTTTGCGACTTATTGCAAAATGTGAGCCTTTCAGAACTGCCCTTTAAACTTGTTGGCGTTTTCGGCGGTGATGGGTGGACAGTCGACCGGATAGCGCTTCTCGAGTTTCTCGCCGTCGAGGTACCTGACCGCCAGACGGATGGCACTGCGGCCTTCCTCCTCAGGCTGCTGGTAGCTGGTTCCGGTAAGCAATCCCTCCTTGATGGCTTCGATGGCCTCCCTGCTGCCGCCCATACCCACGATTTTGACGTCAGTGCGTCCCACTTTCCGGCATACCTGGGCGGCGGCGATGGCGAAGTTGTCGCCGTGGGCGTAGATGCCGGTCAGGTTGGGATACTTTTGCAGCAGCGTCTGCATTTCGGTCTTGACGATGTCACGCTCGCCCCTGTGGGGGATGCGCGCTACGGGGTCGATGTCGGGATAATCTTTGAGCACATCGCGCAGGGCCTTACTGCGGGCAACCTCAGGCCCGGTTCCGAGGTGCTGGTGAAACTCGACGAGCTCGCCTTTTCGGCCCATCGCTTCGGCCAGAATTTTTGCGGAGACCACCGCACCGGCATAGGTGTCTGTGCCGGTGTAGCAGATATATTCGCAGCCGGGGGCGACCTCACGGTTGACAATAATCACGCCAATCCCGGCCCGGTTGAGCATCTGCACGCCTCGCACCAGCGGTTCGGCTTTCATTGGCACGAGGCAGAGCAGGTCTACGCGCTTGGCGATTATCTCCTTGATCTGCTCAATCTGGAGGACGGAGTCCTCCTTGGCGTTGAGGATGGTTACTTCGACGCCGAGCTTCCTCGCCTCATCTTCTGCCCCCAGGCGCATGTTCTGCCAGTAGGGGTGGTCGAGCGTCATCAGAAATCCGAGCTGGCGTTTCCGGGGGCCGCGGTCTCTGCAACCGAATGCTCCTATCGTGAGGGCCGCCGCGACTGCAACCACGATACCCATCTTCATCATTTTTCCTGAATTCATTTTTCGTTCTCCTTTGCTCCTTACGTTCTCGACAAACACTATTTTCTGCTGCGTCTCTTGGCCAGCACATCAACCGTCACCACAACAACAATTATCAAACCAGTAACAACGGGTCGGTACTCTGCGCCGATGCCGAACTGGGTCAGGAGGTTTTCGATGACCCGCAGCAACAGTAATCCGGCGAGGGTGGCGATTAAGCCGCCGCTACCGCCGCCCAGAGGCGTACCGCCGACGATGACGCTGGCAATTACGACCAGCTCCTTTCCCACGTGGCTCTCGGCCTGTGCGGTTGATGTCATAGCCACGAAAATGACCGCTGCAATGGCACAGGTGAAACCGCACAAGATGTAGGTGGAAGCTTTAATCCGGTGGGTATTGACGCCGGCCAGCCAGGCGGCCTGCTCGTTGCCGCCGATGGCATAGAGGTAGTGCCCAAAGCGGGTGAACCGCAGTAGATAGATGCCGATGGCAAAGACGACCAGAAAGATGAGTATGGGCATGGAGATTTGATAGGCATTGCCGAAGAGCGTGAACTGCGCCTCGTATATCCATTCGAACTGTTTGCGGAGAATAGTGTTACTAACTTGCAGGGCCTGGCCTCCGCCGGTGAGGATGAGTGCGAGTCCGCGGAAGACCAGCATTGTGCTTAGGGTGACCACAAAGGGGTTGACTCCTACATAGGCGATAAGGACGCCGTTGACTGCACCAAGCCCGATGCCGACCAGTGCCGTTAAGAGCAGCGCCGCAGAAATCGCCACCGCTGCACCATAGGGCGAAAGAGCATCCATAGTCAATACCAGAACCACACTGCAGACGGCGGTGTTGGAGGCCACGGACAGGTCAAATCCGCCGGCAATCATCACGAAGGTCATGCCGATGGCGATAACCCCCAGCGCTGCAGCGTTGGTGAGGAGATTGTCCACGAGATTGGTCCAGCTGAGGAACGTAGGACTTCTGAATGAGGCAAAAGCACACAGACCCACCAGCAGGAGCAGGATGGAGGCCTGTTGCAGCTTGCGAAAAGAAAGAGCGCCACGAGTCCTTTGGGCATAGGGTTTTTTGGTGTCAGTGCTCATTCAGATTTATCCTTTCCTCCGCATTCGGCGAAAAGTGTATCCTCGTCGGTTTCCGGTCCCCGCATTTCTCGCACCAGCCGGCCGTCTCGAATGATTAGGATGCGGTCGGCGAGCTTGGTAATCTCGAGCAGCTCGGAGGAGATTAAGATTATCGCCCGGCCCTGTCGGGCCAGGTCCATAATCAGTCTGTACATCTGCGACTTTGTGCCGACGTCAATGCCCTGAGTGGGCTCGTCAAAGATAATCACCTTCGATTCGGCAGCCAGCCAGCGGCCGACAATTACTTTCTGCTGGTTTCCGCCGCTGAGGTCCTGGATGTCCATTTGAGGCCTTGGCGGGTCAATCTTCATCTGTTCGATCATACGCGTGGCGTGGGCGGCGAGGTTTCGCGGCGATTGAAAGCCCATCCTGCCGGCAAGCCGGTCAAGGATGCTGATGTTGAGATTCTCGGCCATAGTCCTGCCGGTGATGTTACCCTCGCGCTTGCGGTTCTCCGGGACCATGCCGATACCCAGGACACGGCACAGAGAGGGAGAGCGGCCCACGATGGGTCTGCCTCGGAATTCCACTGTCCCGCGGGCATCATCGGCCCCAAAGATGGCACGGACAATCTCGCTGCGTCCGGACCCGACCAGGCCGGCGATGCCCAGAATCTCGCCCTCGCGCAGCTTGAAGGAGATGTTTTCAAACACGCCCGGACGACTCAGGCCTTCGGCCTTGAGGATGACTTTGCCCGGCCGGTTCGTCTTTTGTGGAAAGGCCTCGGCCAGGTCGTGTCCGAGCATCATGCGGGTCAGCTCCGATATCTGACATTCGGTGATGGCTTTGGTGCCCACCATCCTGCCGTCGCGCAGCACAGTAACACGGTCGGCGATTATGGGCAGCTCCGCCAGGCGGTGTGAGATATACACCATCGCCAGACCCCTGCCCCTGAGGTCTTTGATTACGCCGAAGAGCTTGTCGATATCTTCACTGCCCAGTGAAGCAGTGGGTTCGTCGAACACGAGTAACCTGATGTTGCGGCGCATTGCGCCGGCAATCTCGACGAGGCACTGCCGGGCCTTGCTGAGTCGATTCACCGGCTCATCGGGGTCCAGGTCGAAACGCAGGTATTCAATAATCTTGCGTGCCCCGGCATTGATTGATGCGCGGTCCAGTTTCCGCGTCCAGCGCTGCGCCTTCTCGTCACCGAGCATGATGTTCTCGGCCACGGTGAAATTGGGCAGCACGCTCAGCTCCTGATAGATTACGGCGATGCCCATATCGTGGGCCTGACGGGGGCTGGTTATCCTCACCTGGCGGCCATCAAAGGTAATAATGCCCTCGTAGTCGTCAAACCGGCCGGCCAGGACGTTCATCAGCGTCGATTTGCCTGCGCCATTCTCGCCGATTAGCGCGTGGACCTCACCGAGGCGGACATCGAAATCAACTTCATCGAGCGCCCGTGTACCAGCAAACTCTTTCACGATGCCCTGCATCTGCAGGATTACACTGTCATTCGAATACATTCAGATATAAACCCTTCTATCTTTTCTCGGTTGCCCGGCACTTACGGGCCAATTTCGAACGGACAACTGCGTTTGTAAGCTTACCATTTTTCCAGGCGATGTCCACCGCGAATTAGCAGGCAAACT
>CAZWKM010000161.1:0-5299 GCA_964634165.1 uncultured Pirellulales bacterium
TTCTAAGCCCCTGTCACCTTGCCAGTATACCATTGATAATTGGTTTCATTAACGAACAGGGCCGAATTTCGACCAAGCGAGCCTTCGCCACCTCGACACTGTTTGCGGTTGGCATATTGATTACCATTGCAGCCATCGGCGCAATTACCGCTGCCGTCGGTCGAATGCTGGGCGATGTCGGACGATACGGAAATTATTTTGTCGCAGTAATCTTTTTTATTGTCGGATTGCACCTGTTGGGCGTAATCCCTGTGCCCTGGTCGGCGCCGGGACGCGTTGCTATGAAACGCAGGGGCCTACTTGCTGCCTTCATCCTCGGCCTGGTCTTCGGCATCGCCCTGGGACCCTGCACCTTCGCTTATATGGCACCCATCCTCGGAGTTACCTTCAAACTGGCTTCAAAAAACCTTGCCTATGGAGTTTCCCTGCTCATAGTTTATGGCCTGGGGCATTGCTCGGTCATCGTCCTGGCGGGAACCTGCACTGAGCTTGTTCAACGCTATATGAACTGGAACGAGAAATCCAGGGCCACCACCATAATCAAAAGTATATGCGGCCTGTTGGTTATCCTTGGCGGCCTTTACCTGATTTACATCGCCAATTAAGCCCATCCCCCCTTGCCGCGTATTCGTTGTTGACATTCCAGTCACCGGCGGTATATAGTATCCGGTGAATTGCTTACACAATTAAGGAAGTCTCCAGGATGAACCCTGCAATTTTCAAGGCGTACGATATAAGAGGCATTTACCCCGACCAGATTGATGAAGAAGATGCATGGAAAATCGGCTGTGCCACAGCACGATTTTTGCCGTCTCTGCTTCGCGGCTATGAGCGAGGCCAGGCCAATGCTAACGCACTGTGCGTCGGTCGGGATATGAGGACGCACAGCGAAGCGATAGCACGTGCCCTTATAAAAGGAATTAATTCCACCGGTATAAATGTGATTGATATTGGAATGATTGATACGCCGCAGATGTATTTTGCAATCAATCATCTGGGCACCTGCGGAGGTGTCCAGGTTACAGCCTCGCACAACCCGGCAAAGTATAACGGCTTCAAGATATCCGGACTGGAGGCCAAACCGGTCGGTATCGATACCGGCTTGAAAGATATAGAGCATATCGCAATGGCTTTGCTTCACACCAAAGGCAAAGTTACCGGCTCGGTAAAGAAACGTGATTTGACCGCCGAATACAAAAATCACGTGCTGAAGTTTCTCCAGCCGAATATAAGACCGCTGAAAATTGCCGTTGACGCCTCCAACGGAATGGCGGGCAAGATGGTGCCGGCGGTTTTCGGCAATTTGCCGGTAGAAATAATCGAGCTTAACTTCGCCCATACCGGCAAATTCAAGCATGAGCCCAATCCCCTCGTCGAAGAAAACCTGACTCAGGTAAAAGCGGCGGTAAAAAGAAAAAATTGTGATTTCGGACTTTGCTTCGACGGCGACGCCGACAGATTGTCAATGGTCGATGAGCAGGGGGCTACTGTTGGCTGCGACCTGATGACGGCCTTGATGGTGCCCTATTTCTTAAAGAAGGAACCGAAGTCAACAATCGTTTATGATTTGCGCAGCAGCTGGGTCGTTGTCGAAGAGATTATCAAAAGTGGCGGCACCCCGCGCAGAGAACGAGTCGGACACGCTTATATAAAGAAGGCCCTGCGGGATTCACACGCTATATTCGGCGGAGAGCTTTCAGGCCACTTCTATTATCGAGACAATTACTACGCCGACTCAGGCTTGATTACTCTGGTGCACATATTGAACATCGTTAGTGACGCCGAAGTTGCCGTAAGCGAGCTCATCGAGCCGCTGCGGAGATACTACAGCAGCGGCGAGGTAAACTTCAAGGTCGATGATAAGCAAACCAAAATGGATGAGCTTGAAAGAAGATACAAAGACGGTCAGGTCGACCACCTGGACGGCGTTACTGTCCGGTATAAAGACTGGTGGTTTAATTGTCGCCCGAGCAATACCGAACCGCTGCTGCGACTGAATATAGAGGCAAAGAGCGAAGAGCTGCTCGACTACAAACTGTCCGAAATCGAGCAAAAGCTCGGCAAATCGGTATGACAATAAACTAAAAAGTAAAAAGGCAATACATTCCTGTTTTCGGAGATGACGAGAGGGGACAATGATGGAAGTGTACACAAAGACGTATCAGACGCCGAATGGTCTGGTAGAGGGCGTCCAGACTAAATGGGCGGGGTTTAATATTCTATTGGTTGCCGGCTCCAAGGGCTTTCTGGCCTGTCCTGCCATTGACGTCGAGGCCTGCCAGGGCTACGGTGTTGCCGCGGCAATAGTCGAAAGCACACCGGACAATCCGATAGGCACGCTCGAGCGTTTCGGCGATCGCAAGGTTACAAAGGCAAACGCAAAAGCCAAAGCCCTGGGCATCAAAGAAGGTATGGATGTCACTGATGCCTTTGCGCTTATCGCCTGAAGTTTTATAAACCTGGCTGCTGAATTGTTTAGCCGTCGCCGCCACGGTGACGCTTTATTGTCATTCCTGCGAAAGCAGGAATCCAGAGTATTTAGCCCTCCAATTTATTGGGGGCGCATCTGGTAAGGAAGGAAAATTATGAAAACCAAAAAGCATTATCTCATCTTGGCGGTTGTTACTGCAATTTTATGCGTCCCCGCGCCTGGCGAGATAGAGCTGCCGCTGTCCGACAACAAGCCTGTGTTGCTTGGCCAGGCTAACCCTGCTCCGGCAGAGATAGAGGAATTGTATATTGCTATACAGCGCCCAAGTGTTGAACCAACCAGAGATGGTCTTGTCTGGAAAGAACTCCGAACTAAAGTTGAGCACAAGCTCGTAAAAGCAGGTATTAAGATGTACTCCGGCATTGTTCGTGGGTGGCCGGTGCCCGGAACTCCGGTGCTTAGAGTTGATATAGATATGCTCAAGCTCAAAGATTCGCAGCAGTATGTGTTCCGTATCCAAACGTCGTTGGTACGAACTGTAACCTTGCTGGCGCAGCCCAAGCTCCATTTCCACGCTGATGTCTGGAAAGGCAGCTCATCGATCCAAGCGGTATCTGTGCAAAATATGCCTGCCTTAGTTACCGGCGTGGTTCTCGAACAGGTTGAGGTCTTTATACAATCCTGGCGTGCAGCCAATCCGCCCGGCACTCGGCCGTCTGCTACTAACGACATCACTGTCAAACCGGAAAAGCTGACCAAACCGGATGAAAAACGCACAGTGGCCGAATACAAATATATCGCATCGAAGAACAGCAAGGTATTCCACAAGCCCGACTGCCGCTGGGCAAAGAGAATCAAGCCGGCAAATCTCGTGGGTTACAACAGCAGAAACGAAGCGATAGAAGCCGGCAAAAGGCCCTGTAAGCTGTGTAAGCCGTAGATATTGATTGACCTTTGGTGAAAGTTGAGTAGGTCAAGGACGAGGTCAAGCACCTCGCGATATTATCAGCGAAAATAGTGTCGATGCTTTCCCGGGATCGAGTTATTATATTAGTGTTAAATTGTTATAACAGATTTTAGAGATGGTTATTTTGGAAATCCCGGATGAGAAAGCTCGGGTAGCGATGTGAACGCTCAGCGTAGTGCCTGGGCGACCATTATCTTAGGTATGTCGCAGAAAGGAGTAGATTTATGAGCTTAATTGTGAAACTTGCACTGGTTTTACCACTGGTTGCCGTGGCGACGGTCAGTTGTGCAGAGCAAAAGCCCGTACGAATTGTCGTCTGGGATGAACGGCAGCCAAAACAGCAGTCTATGTATGAGAACTTTCTGGGAAATCACATTGCCGACTACCTCCGCAGGCAAGAGGGATTTTCCGTCCGTTCGGTCGGCATGGACGACCCTCAGCAGGGCTTGGGCGATGTGCTGCTCGATGATTGTGATGTTCTGATTTGGTGGGGCCATGTCCGGCAAGGTGAGATTTCCGTAGAGACGGCTCGGCGCATCGTCGAGCGAATCAAAGCCGGCAAACTCTCTTTCATCGTGCTGCATTCGGCGCATTGGGCGACGCCGTTCGTCGTGGCAATGGAAGAGCGGACGAAGCAAGACGCACTGGCTAAACTCTCCGCGGCCGAACGCGCCAAAGCGAAAATCGAGTGGGTGGGCAAATTCCAGCGTAAGCCGCCCAAGCGTGATGCCGGGTTAACGCCCTCGGTATCCTATGAAAAAGCACAAGACGGTAGCACGCTGGTAAGGATTGTCCGACCGAACTGCTGCTTCCCGGAGTACGCTGCCCATGGTAAGCCAAGCAAGCTCAAGACACTCCTTCGGCGCCACCCCATCGCCAACGGTATTCCTCGCCAGTTCTCCCTTCCCCAAACGGAGATGTACGACGAGCCGTTCCATGTGCCGGCTCCCGATGCCGTTATCTTTGAGGAGACCTGGGAGGCGGGACAGCGATTTCGCAGCGGGGCAATCTGGAGCTTGGGCAAGGGCAAGCTGTTTTACTTTCGACCGGGCCACGAGGACTTTAACGTCTTCCAACAACCCGAGCCGTTGAAAATCGTCGCCAACGCTGCCCGGTGGTTGGGAAATGACATCGCAAAGCGCAAGAGCCGGTAAAAGGCCCTGCAAGATGTGCAAGCCGTAGAAATTTGCTGCTGTGATTGAAGTTTTCTTGCAGTCCGGCGAAAAAGTAATATAATTTGAAGTTGCTATGTCATTAGGCCAGATAATAAGAAAAAGACGCGAGCAGTTGAATCTGACGCTGGACGAGGTCAGCAGCCGCATTGGCTTTTCCAAGCCGTACCTGTCCACCATTGAAACAGGCAAGGTGAAAAACCCGCCCGGCGACCAGCTTCTAAGAAAGCTCGAAAAGATGCTCGAGTTTGAGCCGGGCCTGCTGCTGCACATCGCTCATATAGAAGGGCTTCCCTCCGATGTTCGTCAGGAATACGAATCTGCCGAGGCCGAAAACCAGAAATGGCGGCAGATTATCAAAAATCTTATTGATGAAAAAGCTAATGCAAGCCAGCTCAGTGAAATTCTTGCCGAAAGCGAATTGGACGTCGAGCAGGGCGGTCCCTCTCTGGCGGCCGGTCGGCTGGTGCCGGTGATAAACAAAGTTGCAGCCGGCTATCCCGCCGATTTCAATGATTTGGACTATCCCGTGGGCGTAGCCGACGATTACGTTCGCTGTCCGGATTTGCACGACCCCAATGCCTTTGCCGTCCGCGTCGTCGGCGATTCGATGGAGCCGAAGTTCCGCGAGGGTGACATTGTGATTTTCTCGCCCGCCGCCGAGGTAAGCAACGGCGACGATTGCTTCATCCGTTTTGCAATGCCGCACGAAACGGCCTTTAAGAGGGT
>CAZWKM010000162.1:0-4001 GCA_964634165.1 uncultured Pirellulales bacterium
TGGCCCCTCGAATTGCAAGCGCTGCAAAGGCAGGCCTTACCGCTGACTGCACCGATTTGCAAATCGGCGACCACACGACCATAAAAGACGGCCAGCTCCATAAGAATCTGCTGTTTCAGATTCGGCCCGCTTTCGGCGGAAATATAATCGCTACCATTATAAATTACGACCGCTGGCCGCAAATGGCGACGGTGCGTGAAGGTGTGATGCCGATGCCGGAACCGGATGTTGCGCGCAGAGGTGAAATTATCAAAGAGAAAGCAGAACTTTCACAGCAGGATTTACCTTTAGAGATTCTGCAGGAACATAAACGGTCAAAGAAGGTAAATCTCAAGCAAGCAAAGATAATCGTTGCCGGCGGAGCAGGCGTAGGCAGTAAGGACAATTTCAAACTCATCTGGGAGCTGGCAAACTGCCTCGGTGCAGCGCCGGCAGCTACCAGGGCGGCAGTTGACCTGGGCTTCATCGACGGCGACCATCAAGTCGGCCAAACCGGCACAACCGTCCGGCCAAACCTGTATATAGCGGTCGGAATCAGCGGTGCAATTCAACATCAAGCGGGAATGTCCCAGAGCCAGAAAATTATCGCAATCAATAACGACACCGATGCGCCGATATTCCAGGTTGCGCATTACAAGGTAGTCGGCGACCTAAATGAAGTTGTGCCCAAAATGATAAAATCAATCAAAGAAAAGGACATGAAGTAGCAAAACTTGTTTAAGTGCATCCAGGATAGCTGCATTATTAACTGAGATTTTGTATTTTAGTGATGAGAAATTGTGCAAACATAGCTGACCCAAAGTTAAATGCGAAATGCCAGCTTAAGCATTCGCGGTTAGGGATTACGTCTTTTGTGATAGCCATAATAGATATATCTATCTGGCTGACATGGTTTGCACTGGCAGCTGTTCAATGGGCTATGGGAGTTATTGCAGGCGCCGGAGAGTGGTTGTGGATTACTCATGTGCCTTTTCTCATCCCGGTTTTCGTAATGATTCTTGTGTGGTTTTTTGGTGCCCCTTTTCTGAGTTTGGGCGGTGTGGCGTTTGGGATAGCCGGGGCGGTCCAGAAGAACCGCTTAAAGACCTTTGCGATTGCAGGGATCATACTAAATACATTGTTCGTTCCGATAAAAGTATTTTTATTTATTCTGGGTTTCATTCTGGGAGGACGACTTCCGTGGGACGCAACCCCTTGATTATTCTGCCGTCGTTTTTCAGGTATCAAGATTTGACACCAGTGATAACAGGTCGTTACCACCAGCTTGATGCCAAAGAGGAAAAGGCGATTAAATCCGTCGCTCGTGACCCGATAGACGATGGACGAGGAATGAAGGACGATAGACAGATGAGGACGCATTATGGCGAATTTTTACAGGGATAACGAGGATATACAGTTTTTGTTCAGGCACGCGAACTTAGGCGAGTTGGCGGCAGTTTGCGAGGAGAAGTTTAAGTTCTCAAATGAATTCGATTACGCCCCGGCCAACGCTGAAGAGGCAATACAGAATTATCGTTTAGTGCTGGATTCACTCGGACAGTTAAGCGCAGATTTCATCGCTCCGCGCGCCGAAGACGTTGACCGCGAGGGTAATACTCTTAACGAAGACGGCTCGGTTACATACGCAAAAGGGATACGCGAGTCTCTTGAAAAACTTGCCCAGGCCGAGGTTATGGGCTTTACACTGCCCCATCGGTTTGGCGGCCTGAATTTTCCAAATCTTGTTTACTCGATGGCCATCGAGATTGTCTCGCGAGCGGACGCCTCTCTTATGAATATATTCGGCCTGCAGGGGATTGCCGAGACAATCAACGCTTTTGCGACAGAAGAAATCAAACAGAAATATCTGCACGATTTTTCTGCCAGCAAAGTAACCGGCGCAATGGTGTTGACAGAGCCGGACGCCGGCTCCGACCTGCAGTCCGTCAAGCTCCGCGCATTTGAGGATGACAGCGGCAACTGGTTCCTGCACGGCGTAAAACGGTTCATAACCAACGGCTGCGGCGATGTGCTGCTGGTATTGGCCCGCAGTGAGCCGGACAGAAGCGGAGGTTTGGGGCTGAGTTTATTTGTTTGCGACAGAGGGCCTGCAGTCCATATTCGTCGATTGGAAGATAAGCTGGGTATTCACGGCTCGCCGACGTGTGAAATATTCTTTGACAATACACCGTGCGAAATAATCGGCGAACGCCAACGCGGCCTGGTAACATACGTTATGGCTTTAATGAACGGTGCCCGCATCGGCATTGCGGCCCAATCGATGGGTATTGCCGAAGCTGCTTTCCGCCTTGCTCGTGATTACGCCGCCAGCAGGAGACAGTTCGGAGTAGCTATTGAAAAGCTCCCGGCCGTTCGCGATATGCTCATTGATATGAAGATTGCCATCGAAGCCGGCCGCGCACTTTTGTACGAAACATCACGCATAGTGGACATAGAAATCGGATACGCCAAACGCCTTGAAGCAGATTCCCGCTTGCGCGGGAATGACAGTAGGGACAAAGCAGAAGCCAGACAGCTCAAGAACGAATCACGAAAACACAAAAGATATGCGGGAATGCTAACGCCGATGAGCAAATACTATTGTTCCGAGATGTGTAACAGAATTGCTTACGACTCGATTCAGGTCCTCGGCGGCAGCGGTTATATGCAGGACTACGCCTGTGAACGCCACGCTCGCGATGCCAGAATTACAACTATTTACGAAGGGACAAGCCAGTTGCAGATTGTTGCTGCGGTCCGCGGCGTCTGCAGCGGCACAGCGGAAAAATTCATTGCCGAGCTTGCTCAGCAGCACTTTCAACCAGAGGTAAAAGATTTGCTCGAAAAACTTGCCGAAGGGACAGAACAACTGAAAAAGTCGGTTGCCTTTGTAAAAGAAAACGGCAACGAATATATGGACCTTTACGGCAGAGCGCTGGTCGATATTGCAATAGATTTGATTACGGGCTTTTTGCTCTGCGGCCAGGCCAGTACAAAAGTTGATATGGACGTTACAGCCGCCGAAAGTGGGCAGGCCGATAACGGCGAGACAATTCCTATGAAACAGCGCAAAGCAATCATCGCACGCAGATACATTACCAAAAACGCGCCTAAAATTGCGGCCTTAGCAGAACTAATTTGTGCCGGTGATAAGTCAACATTCACAGACTATGAGGCTGTTATCGGCCCGGTTAGTGAATTAGAGAATTAGTGAATTAGAGATTGGTTAGTTAAGAAGCAAGATGGCTAAAGGATTTTATGAGTTGAATATATGGAAAAAGGGGTACGAACTTCTAATGGAGATCTACAAAATAACAGCAGCATTTCCAAAGGAAGTAAAATATGGCCTATCCCGCCAAATGAGAGATTCAGCTAATTCAGTTATTGCAAATATTGCCGAAGCACACGGCAGATATTATTTTGCCGACAAAATAAGAGTTCTTTATACTTCTCGTGGAGAATGTGAAGAAACAAGAAGCCACTTGAGAGTCGCTTCAGGGCTAAATTACATTGAGAAAAAAGTGTTTATTAACCTGGATCAAGAATATGAAGGATTGTCAAAAGGAATAAGTTCCTATATTCGGTCTCTTAAAAAAGACTAATCCACTAATTAACAAATTAACTAATCCACTACCATGCTTCGAGCAGTTATATTCGATTTCGACGGGGTAATAACCGATTCCGAGATTCTACACCTTCGTGCCTTTAATCGAGTGTTAGCTCAATACGATATCGAGATAAAAACAAAGGACTATTACAAAGATTATCTCGGCCTAACCGATGTCGATTGCTTTCAGTTAGTTGCACGTAAAGGTCGGCTCGGACTCGATGGCCGGGAAATCGAAAATCTTGTAAAACAAAAAAACCAGGTATTTCAAGAGCTGGCAAAATTCGAAGGCAGGATAATCGAAGGCGTGCGTGACTTCCTGGAGATGCTCGAGCAAAACAATGTCCCGACGGCAATATGTTCGGGGGCGGTGTTAGCAGAGATTGCACTGATATTAGAAGAGGCCCGGCTGCGC
>CAZWKM010000162.1:4101-5224 GCA_964634165.1 uncultured Pirellulales bacterium
TCAGCCGTTTTTACGTTATACTCAATCCCGTCAACAAGGGCACCGTTGAAATAGCACGGCTGAAACTCATCGCCCTTAACCTTCATTATGAACTCGTTGTGGTCATAAAACAAATCACTGCCTACGAATTGATTATCATCGTCTTCGTAAGTAATTCCTCCTGAGGCGGTCAGCGTTGAAAGTTCAGTTTGGCCGTCAGCGGTTTCTACAAGGTTCGCTTCCACATGGGCAGCAGTAGCTTTAACCGCTTGCCCATATTCACCTTCAACAACAGGAACGTAACCAATATCCAGCATTCCGTTCGGCCCGGCATCAGCGACAATTCGATTCTCTTCTAAAAAATACTTCAAAGTATCAAAATTCTCTACAATCACCCAACACGGTCTCCGCAAACTGAACCTGCCCACTTCTTCATTCGGCTCCGAGACTCTGGAATTATCCAGCGCTATTGTTCCCGGCCCGGTAGCCAAAAACAACTGCCGGGCGGCGTCATAGTCAAACTTGACGCATTTTAGCTCGACCCCGCTTAACAATTTTTTCCCCGCTGTTTTGAGAGTTACAAGCCTGACCACCCCACCGCTGGCGGTCAGATGTTCAATACCGTGAGTCAAATCAGAGGTTTGTTTGTCCTTATCCTCGGATAAGTTTACCGTCAGCTTCTGCCCTGAAAGCGTGTACTTTTGTTGAACGCCCGAATCCTCTCGAACTATCGTACACAGACAATCACCTTCGAAGACGGCCTTGTTCAGAGCGGGGAAAAACTCGGCCTTTTTCCGGGCGGTTACTTTTACAGGAATGGTTTTCTTTTTCTCCTCAGCTTCGCTATTAATTATATCGCTTGTGTAAAATGTAAGCTCTGACGGCCCACTGGCAACGGTATTGCCGGTAGCTGCACAATAATCAATTTTCTGAGCAACGAATATGGTCCGGTCTTTCGCCTCTTTCAAGACTTTGATGAGTGCCCGGCTGTCAGTCCCGGCTGCCTCGCCAGCGGGTTTAGCAGGTTTTTTAGGTGTTCTGGGAGAGCCCATCGGCGTAACAACAATACCGCCGTCACAGGTTACAACAATATCGACAAGCTCTTGCGCTGATTCAGCCGGCTCGTCCTGCTTTGCAACAGTAA
>CAZWKM010000163.1:0-5172 GCA_964634165.1 uncultured Pirellulales bacterium
GCCGCGGGTGACCATCGGGTTGGACGGCATGCAGCCGTCGTAGAAAGTGTTGAGCCTTAAATCTGAGTTAAAGTGAGCAAAAAGCCCAGTGCATAAAAATAGTAGAAAATACGAGACTATAGCATGATTACAAAGTAAAGGGGTAAAAGATGAAGTGCCTGGAACTTTTCAGACCGGATTCCCACGTTCACACATTATTCAATCCCGGATTTCCCACTTAGTTGGTGACAAATACGCAGGGCTGTGGTAGTATAGGCTTATTGAAGGCCATGCAAACCAATTTGGGGATATCCTCACTAAAATGTGGTTGAAATAAATCTTGGTCATCTTATAATACGTGTTTACAAACAAAGAAAGAAGGACCGAATTTTCAGTAGGGACAGTTATCAAGATGGAGCGTTTGATTCGAAGATGGCGCTTGCATCTGACTATAGCGATGGGACCTAAAAGGTGTGAATTCATTAAGGTTATACTAACAAACATCGTCAAATTGTGATTTGGAGTGTAGAAAAGGAGGTACGAAATGTTCCGATGCCAACCTCACAGGTCGTGTCATGGTTGTTGTCACACTGTCGACCGTCGGCGTTTCCTCAAAGGCTGCGGGGCTGCGGTGGTCGCAACAGCCGGTTCGCTGACATCATTTGCCACCTATGCGGCAGAGAAAGAGCACACCAAGGCTCGTGTCGCTGCGGTATTTCTGATGAGTATGAACACCCGGGAAATCTGGCCCTACCCGGGCTTTGACACTAAGAATCGGCAGCGAGAGGTCCTCGCCCGGCTGAGGGAAGGCTGTCCGGAAATCGAACTCGTCCCAGTGACGGTCGAGAATGCGTCCGACATTCAGAAGGTGATCGCGTTGAAGGACAGAGTTGACGGCTATCTTGTCTACACAATGACACTCGTTTGGAGCCATCGCAAGGAGGTCGTCGATATTGCCGGGCTCGGCAAGCCTACGGTGGTGGCTGATGAGTTCCTCGGCGGTTCCGGTGTGTTCTTGACAGGATACGGCGAAATCTACGATCGGAAAATACCTGCTGCGGCGGTCTCCACAACGCGGCTCAGTGACCTGGTCCTGGTTGTGCGACAATTCGCGAACGTCCGCAAGCCGGGTAGCACGCCCGCACGGTTTGCCCAACAGTGCAAACAAGTCTACCGAGGGACCTTTCCGGCCCATGGCGAGTTGAAATGCGTTGACGATCCAGTGTCCCTAACCGATATTCACAAGTGCGTTGAGCGGTTCCATCGGTCGCGTTTTTTGATCGTCGGCCGCGGCCGAGCGGGTCAGGAGCACGACTTCCTTGGCGTCAAAGGCCGCTACATCGATTTCGACGAGTTGCAGTCCCTCTACGAAAAGATTGATCGCGAAGAGGCGGCCGAGTGGGCTGACCGATGGTCGAAACAGGCCGACGACCTACCGTCAGGAGACTACGTCGAACCGAGCCAGCCCACGCCCGATGCCATCCAAAAAGCCGGCGGCGTTTACCTGGCCATGCTCAAATTGCTCAAGAAGTACAGCACAGATACGGTGACCATCAACTGCCTCGGCGGATTCACAGCCGGCAAGCTGCCGGCCTATCCGTGTTTGGGATTCATGCAGCTTCTCAACGATGGCGCCCAAGGTGTCTGTGAGGCCATGCCCGACGATACGATCAGTATGCTGATGGCTCGGATTCTTACGGGCCGGCCGGGATTCGTCTCAGACCCGGCGCTGGACACCTCCAGGAACCGGATTGTCTACGCTCATTGTGTGGGGACAACCAAGGTGCTCGGCCCGGATGGGAAGCCAAACGGCTACCGAATCCGGACGCTGCACAACCGCGACCCACGAGGTGCATGCGCCGAATCGCTGATGCCCGCCGGCTACATGACCACCAGCTTTCGTACGAACGTCGGACGCAAGAAGATGGTCATCCATCAGGCCAAGGCCATTGGCTCGCTGGAGAGTGAGAAGGGGTGCCGGACTAAGCTGATCGCCGAAGTCCGCGGCGACATTGGCAAGCTCTTCAACCAGTGGAGTCAATTCGGCTGGCACAGGGTGACCGTCTACGGCGACGTCAAGGAACCACTTGCGGAATTCGGTAAGGCGCTGGGATTAGAGATCGTTGAAGAGACATGACAAAACCGGAGAGCTAAGACAACTTACGGATTCGCGTGGTTGTTCCGCACTTGTCTGATTAGATTCTCGTGGTTTGGTCCAACCAGTCTATCATGGGCCCGTTCACGCTCACGAAACATGTCCAAAAAGCCTCTTTTCAATGTCCGAGTTCAAAAAGTGCACCTGTTACGGCTAAGGCGTTAATCACTGACAGTAACAAACTTGTCGAGAATCCGTGTCTTTACGATCTTCGACGAATCACGATATCGCTGCCCCAGTACTCTAACTAATTCTGCTTTTGCCTGTGTGCTGATTTTCTTGTCCATCGTTTGCCTCCGGATTTTGGTAACAATCTAATGAGGCAACGGTCGGATTTCAGTACGCCTGTTAGAAGCGTATGTATCCATAACAAAAGTAACGAGTCAATGCAGAGGAAGTATCACGGGCATCCTGCCCGTGATTTGCAAATGGAATCTTGGCCAGGATGGCCAAGCCACACATCGGCCTTGGTGAAGCCGCAAAACGCCGCCTGAATCAGGTATCCATCCCACACAGTCTTATTATTTCCTGCATCGGCTTTATGCCGGATGATGCCTCTGCGCCAACACAAGATGCACCGACTGCGTTGGCAAAGGTGCATGACCTTTTCAGGTCCCAGCCGTTGACCATCGCGGCAAGGAGCCCCGCAGTGAAGGCGTCGCCAGCCCCTAACGTATCGACCACTTCTTCAACCTTGAATGCCGGTACGGTGAATTGCTCCTCTGGAGTCCTGGCATAGCAGCCGTCGGCGCCCAACTTAAGAACTACGGTGGTGATACCGTGGTCCAAAAATACCTGCGTTATCTCGTATGGCTCTTGCTTGCCGGTTAGCATCTGCCCTTCTTCGATGCTGGGAGTAAAGATATCCACGTGGTTCAGGCACGGCCCGACAAGCTCCATCCAGCGTCCCTCGGCATCCCATGCGGTGTCAAGTGAAGTAGTGAGGCCAAGCTCCCTCGCCTTGGCAAGTACCCGCGCCATCGGCTCGCCATCCAGGCCGGGGACAAGAAAGGCAGCAGCGACATGCAGCATCTTGGCCCTTCTGACGATGCTATAGTCGATATCGGCTTCAGACATCTTCGCATTGCCCCCGTAGTAGTGTAGGAACGAGCGTTCGCCGCTTGGACTGACCAGTACGACTGTGGAAGAGGTTTTGGCTGAATCACTACGAACCATGGCGGCCGTATCCAGTCCCGCTTCGTTCATGACCATGATTAGAAAATCGCCGAAGGCATCGCACCCGACCTTGCCCATGACTGCGGTCTCGACACCGAGCTTGCCCAGCGCTATCGCCGTATTGCACGCGCAGCCACCGTTGTGCAGGGAAATATTGTCAACAAATACCGCCTTGCCCTCCTCCGGAAATGCCTCTACCGACCTCACAACAACGTCTGCTGTGAACTGACCCAAACACACAACGTCAGGCATATCAAACTCCTCGTTATGACACCTTGGCTGTCTTTCAGCTCGTCCGTGCAAAAACCCGGCGATTGAATTCCAGCGTTAGCGCAGCAAGTAGTACAGAATGATCATCACAATAAATAACAAAGCAGCCGCAACCCGAGGATCGGTAATGCCGGTGATCTTCGTTTCGGTAATTGACTTGAGCGGAGGTTTCCAGCCCATCTTATCGAGCTCTTCGGCAGTAGGCGCCGGCGTCACCAAGCTGACGACCACGTAAACTCCTATGCACATGCACAGCAGAATCAGTCCCGCCATCATGTACGGAATGCCCCAGCCGTCCGTGATTACCCCGTAATCTGCGACGATCCCACCGACTATTCTCTCAGGGGCCACTCGCACCGCATCTACGGCGGGTTGGACGTCCACAGCGGCAATGGCATGCGGCATGTCGATCAAGAAGTATGGCAGCCCGACGGCCAAGCCGGCAATAAACGTTGCCAGGGCCGCCTGCTTCGTGCCGCGTCTCCAGAATACGCCCAGCACAAATACAGTTGTTATCGCCGGGGCGAACATCATCGGAACCTTGTTAATCACGACGAAGATATTCCTGAATTTCCCGCAATAAGGTGACCAGAGCATGGCCAACACGATCACGACGCAGGCGGTGATTCGGCCGATGAGCACGAGCGTCCGGTCTTGTGTCTGTGGGCGAATGTGCCGGACAATGTCCTCGGCGGTAACGGTGGCAGTGCTGTTGAGGGCGGCTTCGACCGTGCTCATTACCGCTGCAAGCAGACCCGCGGCAAAGAGGCCTTTGAGCCCTACCGGAAGAAGTTTGTCAATCATTACAGTCAGAGTGTCATTCGGATTACTGATTTGGTCCTTGAAAAGAACGTAAGCCAACACGCCGGGTAAGACCATGAAGAACAAGGGGAGAATCTTAAGCCAGCCGGCGAACACCGCGCCGAGTTGACCGTTGTGCATGTCTTTGGCGCCAAGCGTTTTCTGCACAATAGTCTGGTCGGTGCACCAGTACCAGATACCCAGCACGTGATATCCTATCATCAAGGTAAGCCATGAGTACTCGTTGAAATTGCCGTTGGCATCCCTGAGTGAATGGGCCATACTGAGTTGCTCGGGCTTGACCGCTTCCTTGAGGTCGGCGAAAGAGTGAATTCCTGCACCTGGAAGTTTTGTAATGGCAAAAACCGTTAGCAGAATACAACCACCAAGGAGCAGGACCGCCTGGATTGTGTCGGTGACGACGATGGCTTTGAGTCCGCCGAGGATGGTGTAGATTGCCGTTACAACCGCAATGATAATAATCGAGTAGAGGACTGGAATGCCAAAAAAGTAATCGAACACCTTTGCGCCAGCATAAAGGCTGACACCGATGTGGAGCAGGAGCGCAGACCAGATGGCAATGAACGCCATGATCATTCTGCAGGTAGTGCTGTATCGTTTCTCAAGGAACTCAGGCAACGTATTGATCTTCGTGCGAAGGTAGAACGGCACGAAAATCAGGCCCAGTACAATCAAGCAGAAGGAGGCCATCCATTCAAAATTGCCAACGACAATGCCCTCACTAAATCCTGAGGCGGACAGGCCCACCAGGTGGATTGTCGAGATGTTGG
>CAZWKM010000164.1:0-5092 GCA_964634165.1 uncultured Pirellulales bacterium
AAAGCATATTAGGCCTAAATAATTCATGCCACTATAACACCCCGAATTTCCTAATAAATGGCTTACTAAGGAATCTTGTATTCACGATTTGGTCAGGGATGACATAGTTGATTTTGCCGACCTGAGGATGTTTGTTGAGAACTGGCTCTGGCAGCGGGAATAGCTGATAATGGCCACGAATTTACACGAATTAAAACAAATAGACTTGTTTTTGCACTATCGGTAGGGCCAGGCCTCGATCCACAGCGTAATGCATAATATGTCTATGACGCGGGGAATAAACTGTAAACATCTTCAATTTCCTGCCATTGTTATCTTGAGAGTATGTTCGTTGTAAATCTGCCGGTTCTATGGGCAAAGCGTTACTTAAAATCCAGGACAACACGGAAGCCGATGTTACTGCTACGGACGATGTTGGACAGGTTGAAGCGGATTGCCACCCGGCAGCCGGCAGTAGGGCAGAACCAACTGCCACCGCGGAGAACACGATCAATGCCACTGGCAGGACCCGTGGGATTATCGTATGGGCTTATGCCGTAGTAAGTTGAACTGTACCAGTCATTGCACCACTCCCATACATTACCTGCCATGTCGTACAGGCCATAACCGTTGGCCGAATAATATCCAACCGGCGTTGTCCATGGATAAGCTCCTGATTCATATGGATCACCGGAGGACCAATAATTGGCTTTGGAGCCATCTATGCTGTCGCCCCATGGGTATCTATAGTAGGGGCTATGCTCGCCCCCACGGGCGGCATATTCCCATTCGGCCTCGGTCGGAAGACGATAGCCATAATAATTACAATATGCAGCTGCACCATACCAGCTAATTTCAACCATCGGATGGTCTTCGTTTGCAGATACCACACTAAAACTACTACCATTCCATGTAATGCCGGAGTAAGACGAACTCGTAGTAGTATCACAATAAGCACTGCCTCCGCCAGTCGGGTAAACCGCCCCGCTGATTACTTGAACTAAACCCTGTGAATAAGCTGAGTTGAGGTAATTGCAATACTGCTTATTTGTTATTTCGTGCTTGCTCATGTAAAATGAGTCGACATAAACCAGATGAACCGGTTTTTCGTCGCTGTTGCCTACATCATAATGGTCACCCAACTCAAACTCACCGCCGGGGATAAGCACCATGCCAGGTGGAACATAAATAAGCCAATATTCTGCCAACCTTGCGAAATCCAGCCAATCCACTTTCCCGTCACCTTCAGGAAATGGAGCTATGTCAGCGGTCAGAGTGTCTCCTGTTAAGAGCCATTGCTCTACAAAAACGAGTAGGTCAAACAAGTCTACATCGCCATCGGGCTCAAAATCGCCTGGAATACCGGCGAATACCGAAACACACATAACAAAAGCCAGAATTGTAAATGCAGAGACTGCCCTCGGTTTCATGCTTGACCTCCTACCGAACGTTCTTGACACAGCAATACTTATATTGTAACCGCAATGACGACCTGAATTCAAGGGTCTTTTCGAGTTTTCTTGGTTATTTTTCGTGAAGTCTTGCACAAGAAGGGGTTTAACCCACCATTGTTGGGATTCAACTCGGACTGGCAAAGCATATTAGGCCTAAATAATTCATGCCACTATAACACCCCGAATTTCCTAATGATATTGCACTCAAAACCAGTCCACAAACTAAACCCTTAAGTCTCATTTCTGTAACCTTTCGTACAAAGCTACTTGTATAATCCGCAATCTCATCTAATCTGTGATAGATTAAACCCCCGGTGTGGACAATCAAAAAGCAGGGCGAAGCCGTATGACTTCGCCCTGTTTTGTTTTCATATATACTTCTTCAGGGTGTTAATTAATGTATTTTCTCATAGCGTTCTTCGTCTTCTCAGCCAGCCGACAACGGCTACACCAATACCGCCGAGCAGAATAGCGCCAGGTGCGGGGATCGGTGTTACGCTAAGGTTGTCGATAGCAATATCGTGGTGGCCCTCGTCTGAGAAGTAAAGGCGCGTAACCCGGGCGTCGCCAAAATGTCTAGTTAGTGTGTCGGATACGCCCACATCAGCAATGAAAGAACCTGCGTCAACGAGCCCACCATCTTTATCATAGGCTTCGTATAAAAACGTAGTCTCAGCTGGGTAACCAGGGGCATCAAGAACAACCCAATCAAAAGACATCGAAACAATTGGGACATCGACGAAGTTGATCTCCATATCGAAGTTGGAGGTATAGTCGGGTTCTAGAAAAGTTGTCATATAGTTAGTGCCGTTAGTCGTCCAGCTATCATCGCGTATGACAGCCAGGGGCACCGTTACCGAGGAGCCGTACAAACCCGTCATGTAAGCGCTGATTTCAGGACCGGTATCATATCCAGGTGGAAGACCAGGGTACGGATTCAACGCCTCAAAGTCAAACGTGACTACTGCCCGTGCTGGAGATGCGGTGAGAACCAAACCTACCACTGCACAAATTGTAATTAACTTTTTCATATTTAATTCCTTTTCCTTTTCCTTTTCCTTTCCGGCGAAAAACGCCGGAATCTCTTCTTAAAGGGTGTGGTTAATAATAGAGAAGGTTAATCCCTACAGTGTCCTTCTCTTTCTCAGCCAGCCGACAAGGCCTACGCCAATGCTGCCGAGCAGAATAGCACCGGGAGCAGGGATGCAGATGGTGTCCACGTGAACCCAATCCAGTGTGCCTCCCACAATTGTAAACGTAATGTCTTCCCAATGTGGATTGGGGTAGATGCGGAAACCGAACTCAGCTACGCCGCTGGGACCTGGCCCGACGAGAGTTTCATCCGTAAACGTCCCTCCCGCTAGGTCGTACCCTACTACGCTCCACGAGTCGACGAGGCGGCCCGTGTAGCCGATGTCGACCCAAATTTCCTTATAGCCATAAGGCTCTGGCCAATTCTCAACCTTTAGAACGGCCGTAATGTCGCCGACAAACTCGTCGTTGTCACGGTCATACTCGTCGGCAAAGATGGTCGCTTGTACGAAGGTAGGGTTATCCGTTTCAGTAGGCAGGTCAGTCCATGCACCAGGCCCTTCATCCGGACCATCCGGACTCAGGAACTGCCAATATTGATGGATAGCACGTGGATGGTCCGGATCCCACCCTCCAAGATGAGGAGATACACCGTCTAAAGTCGCATTACCGAGAGCGGGGACGGCTATCAGCCCTACCAAAATACTTATCAAAATCAATTTTTTCATAGGTTCTCCTTTCTAAAAGCTGCCCAAGGGCCAGCTCCTTAATATAACCTTTCTTTCACAACAAAAATGCATTTGACTGTCTATCTAAGTTTTTTTAACACTTTGACTTATATTTTAAGATTCAGGGCAGGACAAAGGCCCTGCTCTGAGTTATTGTCTATATTTTAGAATGTTCTCCTTCTGCGCAGCCAGGCAACAAGGGCTACGCCGATACCGCCTAATAGAATAGCACCCGGCGCGGGAATAGGCTCAGGGTTGTTCACAAAGGAATCACTGTAGTCACCGCTACCAAATCCCCCGACGTGGATGCCGATTAATATAGTGCCATCGTTCAGTCCGGTGATGACATCATCAAATGTCTGACCGGCACGAAGGTTAAAGAGAACTCCCAACCACTCACCAGGCTGAACGCCATTAGCCGCTCCGGGGTCATTATCGGCATCTCCGACAACTTCAAAGCCGGCCACGAGCTTTCTTGCGCCCGGCAAATCCTTGGGGCTTACCGGTTCGCTTGCACCTTCGGTAAAATCAACAGTGGAATCCGGCTCTATGAGCGACTCAATACCGAGCAGCGCGCCATCGTAGAAATACGCGCCTTTGATAAAATATGAATCATAGGGAGAATCGAAACCTAATTCATTTCTAAAGGTGAAAAGTGTCTGCTCGGAATCCTCAAAAGGTTTACTGGCGTCGACAAAGAGCGAGGCCTCTCCTACGTGGGCACTGTAACCGCTGGGGTCGTTGTTGGTTATACACTCAAAGGAATATGTTACAGCGGCCTGTGCAGGTATAGAGACTCCCCACACAACCAGCAAAGCGGCCAACACAACCAATTTTAATCTCTCCGTAGACATCTTTTTTTCTTTTCCAAAATCTCCTAATCCTAAAAGCCGGGTTTTACCCTGGCCTTTTCGGCCAACCCTTTAGTTTTAAAGGGCACAAATCCTTTTAATCTCTCCGTAGACATCTTTTTTTCTTTTCCAAAATCTCCTAATCCTAAAAGCCGGGTTTTACCCTGGCCTTTTTGGCAGACCCTTTAGAGGGCATGCCTCCTTCGTAACCAACCAACAAGAGCCACACCAATGCCACCCAGCAGAATAGAGCCGGGAGCAGGGATGTACGTGACGTCATGGGAGCCGGGGTTTATATCCCAGCTGGTTTTCCATTTGTGGTCAATACCTCTTCCCTCAAGGCCGAACGCATCAAAGTGCACCCAACTATACCCGCTTATTGCGATAGTATATTCTTTTATCTGACCGGTGGTACCTGTCGGCGTTATGCTTCCGTCGTCCGCATTGTAGTCGAAAATTGGATCCCCTACGTCGCTGAAAGGATCGATGTCATAAACAAGAAAATCGGAAACATTACTTTTCAAGGGATAGTGGTTGTTGAAATTAACTCCACTCGGGAAAAACGAAGTGTCGCTGAAGCTCCCAATAAAGGCAGGATTATTCGTACCAGTACCAGATACACCTGTAATCGAAATAGATCCCGTTTGACCATCGGGAACGGACATAATCAACGTCATGTTTTCCAGTGTGGTCGTTTCGTGGTGATATGCACCCACAACCCACAATTCAAAGGGGTTGGAGGTGGTCACGTACCACGTATCCTGATCGGGCGGCATTAAATCGCCTACGTAGTCCCAATCCGGACTCCAAACCTGAATGGTAGGCTGGGCCGATGCCGGTTGGCTCATAAGCACCAACAAAGTAACAACTACCAAAATTAGTTTTTCTAAAACTTTCATAATACTTCTACACCGTAAAAAGCTCTCAGGGCGTCGTAAGAAAGTATCGCATCTCCGTGCCTACCTTCCTGCTGTCCCGTTAAGCTACGGGTCTAAGTCAGTTAATCCCTACATTGTCCTTTTCCTTCGAAGCAACAGGCAGCCAAGTC
>CAZWKM010000165.1:0-5085 GCA_964634165.1 uncultured Pirellulales bacterium
ATTACACTAATCCAGGCCGTACAATTTGCCAAAACTACCCTGAATCAGTGAAGCCATCCCCTTTTCCATCAGGAATTTACGGGTTGCCGGCGCCGGGCGTTGGCTCATTCGCCTCCCAATTGATTACGTCGTTGCCGTATTCGGCAGGCACCTTGCGCGTAAGCGATTTGCCGCCCCCGTCCGGGCCGGTTGGCCAGGGGTCGCCGGGCAGTTCGTAGAAATTCTCAGGATGGCTACCATCACTGTAGTTCACACGGTCAACACGGATATACGGCACGAAGCCATCGGGCTCCGGGTCGCCTGGCTTGGAGAGCTGGATTTTCTCGCCGGCGTTGCTTAATCTGCCCTCGACCCATTCAATCGCCGTAGGTGGGGCTGGGCCGAACTCATCCTCAAATGCCACCAAATTCTTGACAACCAGTAGATATTCGCCGCTGCCCAAGCTGGTGGCCGGCGGGAAGTAAAATTCGATACCGCCAGTCTCATCGATGAACTGCCACCCATCGAGCGAGACACCGCCGCCAGTGATGTTGTAGAGTTCGACATACTCGGCGTAGTTGTTGAGCTGGCCGCTGGTTACGGGATGGTACATAATCTCGCTGATAACAATTGGGCCGACCTTGGGGCCAGTGGTGTTTTCAGCTTCGTAGGTTGGGCTATTCATTGCGACAAAGTCCACGTCATAGCTGGAATCTTCGCTTTTGGTGTAACGGCCGAAGGTAACGGCGTTTTCGGCGGCTTTGAAATCTTCTTTTATGCAGTATCCGCCGGTGAGCACGCCGCCCGAGCCGGAACACAAATATACAGTCTCGCCATGCTCACTTAATCCGAACGGCGTATGGCAGCCGGGATCACCGCCTGGGTTGTCGAAATTCTCAACCTTGGTGAAGACTTTGTAGTCATTTGCTAATATTGTGGTTCCTGCGGCAATCTCGTATTTTTTGAAGTCGTTGTCGTTGTCGCTGAGGAACCATCCACTGATGTTAATGGGGCTTGCTGTTGTGTTATGCAGCTCAATCCAGTCGCCATAAACCACGTCATCGGTGTGGGTTAGCACTTCGTTAATGACGATGTCTCCGGGAGCAGCCACACGGCCGGTATCATCGGCACCGGGTGTGCCCTTTATAACGCTGCTGGCCTGCCAGCCCTCACTGTACTCCCATTTGTTGGGGTCGTTGCTGGTTGGGTCAATGATGCTCAGGGAGAAGCCACTGCCGTCTGTGATGTGGTACCAGCCATCCTTGAAGCCGAAGTTGTGAATTATCTGTCCGAATGCATCCTGCAGCTCAATCCTTTCGCCGGCGTTGTTCAGTCTGCCGGTGTACGGGCCCACAACAGTGCCGGAGAAACCCGGGTACTTCGAGGCAAATACCGTCAGGTCTTTTGCAACGACGATATACTCGCCGGAACTAAGGACACTATCAAGACTATCGGGGAAGGTAAAATCGATTCCGTCGGTGAATTTGACCAGATTCAAATTGATTGTGGTGCCGCCACTGATGTTTTTGAGTTCGATGAACTCTGCGTTTGGGTCGTTGTTTGGGTCGCCCGTGTCCTGCGGATGGTACATCATCTCGGTGATGCGCAGGTTATCAGCGACCGGGCCTACGGCAAAAGTCGCCTCGTTAAGCGCGCTCCATCCCCCGCTACTTAATGCACGCGCCTTGACTTGAGTGCTCTCAGTCAATGTGATCGGTGTGGTTGTGGTATATTCTATCGCGCTGGGTGAAACACCCCCGGGGTCGGGGTTGCTTTCACCGGCAACCAGTTCGGCGGAGATGAGGAAGTCGGAACTGGTGGTGCCATAGTTCAGGCCATGGATGGCCAGGATGTTGTCGCCCTGCCGCAGGGCGCTGATATGGCCGGAGACGGGAATGTTCTCGAAGTTGACGGCCGCAGAGTCGTCGTGGATACCGGTTGCACCGGAGTCCCAGCTCGGCGTGCCGGTGAAATTGCGTGTGGCTACCTTATTGCCGTTTAGATAGGCGACAAAGCCGTCGTCGTACCGCATTTTCAAAGTCATGAAGTCGAATTCGGTAGGGTCGCCAATAATGGTGAAGGGAACTCGGATGTAACAGGATGTGTTCACCTCATCCATCGGTGTTTTGACGTCGATGTCGATGTAACTATTGTAACCAGAACCTCTGTCGTAGCCCACCCCGCCGCTGCCGCTGATCCACGTGCCATCATCAAAACCATAATCACTTCTCCACGTGTCATCACCGGGATCAGTTTCCGTGGGAACGAGCACGCGTTTGTCGGCGTCCTCGGGTATGATGACGGTGCTGGCAGGCGCTGGAGCCGCCGGCAGGCGCGGGTCGGAGCCGTCGAGGGTATAGTATATCTGGCCTGGTCCGTTGGGGTTGGTCATGGTCACAGAGTCACCAACGTTTGCGTGGCCGCCCTGGTTTGCAGCGGAGCCATTTAGTAAGATATCGGGCGGATGCTCACCATACTCTGTGTCGATTGCGCCATCCATCCAGGCGAGGCGGAGCCCCAGCCAGTATTTCATCCAGTCAACATAGTCCATGTATACGGTGTCGCTATGGCAGTTGTCCCAGTAATTGGGCCAGATCTTTCTATCGATGTCCCATCGAGTAAAGTTTCTTGTCACCGGGTTGTCAGGTGCTCCAACATCGGTGAGTACCGCAACGTTATAATCGATGTCAGCGTGCATATTCTCGGTGGTGAACAGGTCTTCACGCAGTTCGAACCATCTATCGGCGTACTTCAGCAGGAACTCTGAGTCTTCAAACAGACGTTCGTACCAACGGTATGCATTTCCATTATCCGCTGGGAAAGTTGCATATTCACCAGCACATGGATTTGTACAAGCTGGGGTAAATTCGTGGAGCCAGCCCTCGGGGTCATAATTACAGAAGTAATCGGCGCCGCCGAGTGAGCCGTTGTAGTCCCAGATGGGCCCCATATTGATTTTTCCGCCGCGGTCCTTGAACAGAAACGTGCTGAGGACAAAACCATCAACGTTCTTGGCTATCTCGACAAGGATGTGGTGGTCGATAAATGAACCGATGTCGATGTATGCGGCATAGCCGTCAACTGGGTCGGCGAAGTCGGGGCCATGCAAAACTGCCTCAAAATCATCGAAGTAGCCCTCAATCCAGTCCTTCTGCGTCTGGGTAAGCTCCTCCGACCTCGGGTCCTCGTAGATGAGATAGTCGTTGTAGATGGCCGTATAAAAGCCGGGGAGGTTATGCCAGTCCTTTTTGAGGAGGTACCCACCGGTGATTTCGGGTTCTGAATCGTGGCCGGGTTCGAGCTTTGCAATATCAACGCGGTCATCGCTGCGTTTGATCTTTTCCATCAGGATGTACACGCCGTGGTAATCGGTGTCGTAGCCATTTCCTCCGTTCCATTCTATCCTGCCGTCACCATCAAAGTCTCTGAAGAGCTCGACGAATTTGGTACGGACGGCATAGCGTCCGATGAGGTTGCTCCAGGTGTACATCTGATAGTTCTGCATCAGGGTCTTGTCCGAGTAGGGCCCGTGCAGGATCCAGTCGGACTCGGCGGGCAAGCCGAGGAGCGAGACGTTGTTGTCAAAGTATCTGGCGGATGGATCCGGGTCTGGTCTGTTTTCGTCCCAGGTTTCGAATTTGTACGATTTCTTCGCATACCCGGCAGTACTGGCGCCTCGGACATGCATGCCGCCGTAACCGGCGAAGTCGGCCGAGTCGGTAATGGCTGCCCTGCCAATAATTTCATCCGTATCGATGAAGACCATCGAGATTGGATGGTGAGAGCGGTCCGCATTGTCGATATTGGTGCCGAATGAATCAATTAGCACAATCGGCAGGTTGGAGCTGAAACTCTGCACGTCAGGGTCAAGCTTTATGTAGGTCTCGCTGACAATGAGGCTTGGCACCAGGCCCGGCTCGTATGCTCGTGCGCGAACCCAGGTGGTTAAGTTGACGGTGAAAGGGGCGGTATAAAGTGTGCTGCCGGTGGTCGGCTCATCGCCGTTGGTTGTGTAATAGATTTGTGCGGTGGGAGACTTTGTTGTCAGTCCGAGGGAAAAGTTAGTTGCGAATGCGCCGCCAGGGTGTGAAAAGTATGGTGTTGCGGCCATACCTACCGTGTTGGGAAGCAAAGGCGTTGGGTCAGGCATGTTATACCAGTCATCGGAAGCATCGGGATAGCGACCGTAGGAAACATCGGAGACCTGGTCATCGAAGGTAATACTGTCAATCAGAGTGGTGCCATCGGTATCGTAGAGACTAATCTGGTCGCCATCCTTGTCGAGTTTGAAGCCCGCATGCAGACCCGGGGTCTGACCAATATCATCATCAGCCCAAATCAGCAGGTAGCCGTATGGGTCAACGGTGGTTTCGTCGGGGATCTGCCACGGGGGATTCGCAGCATCCTCTAACCACATCCCACCTATATCAACAGCTATGCTCCCGGGGTTGTAGATTTCGATCCAGTCGTCATATTCATCACATGGGTCTGCGATAGTGTCACTATTGGATGCCATAAACTCGTTGATTACGATGAGAACACCTTCCTTATGCCAGTTCTCTGCCAACAGGGTAAAATCAGACAGGTTCACATTGCCGTCACGGTCCAGGTCGGCACAATTGGGGTCCGGTATGCCTAAATTCGTTAGCTCCTGGACTTCCGCCTCACTCAGCACCCGACCGTAGATACGGACGTCGTCGATTGTGCCGCTGAAAGGCATATCTCCATCCCCATCGGCACCTATGCCAAGAGGTTCAGTATTACTATTTATTTCTTCGGTCCCTAAAGTGTTACTGACAGGAGGGTCACCATCTTTATAAATTTTTATATTTCCATCACTGAATGTTCCAACCACATGTGTCCATTCGTTTAGAGATACTGATGTGCTTGTATATCGAAATTCAGTATCGTTAATGCCTCTAACATAAAAAGCAAGTATATCAGGAAGACAAAGAATAGTATATGCCCCACCGTCAGAATATGCCGGCACATTTCCCTTACAAACGAGCAGGAATAGTCCGGCATCATCCGGCTTAAACCATGCCGAAATTGAAAAATTATTTGTCAAATCCAAACTATCGTCATCGGGGATACTCACGTAATCTC
>CAZWKM010000166.1:0-3839 GCA_964634165.1 uncultured Pirellulales bacterium
CTTTCCCTGTTCGTTGTCGGGTTCTTCAAGAAAGTCGCCCTGGCCGACTACCTGGCCCTTTACGTTGACAAGGTCTATGCCGCTCCTGAGCAATTTCAGTCGCCGTCCTTGATGCTGGCGACTTTTCTGTTTTGCTGGCAGATTTATTTCGACTTCAGTGGCTATACGGACATGGCGCGGGGCGTGGCGCGGATGATGGGCTTCCGCTTGATGCTGAACTTCAACAACCCATATTTAGCGACAGGGCTGGGCGATTTCTGGTCAAGGTGGCACATCAGTCTTTCTTCCTGGTTCAAGGACTATCTCTATATTCCGCTGGGAGGGAACCGCAGAGGGACGTTTAACACTTACAGGAATATGTTTCTGACTATGATGATTTCAGGACTGTGGCACGGTGCGGCCTGGACGTTTATCATCTGGGGCGCGGTGCACGCCCTCGGCCGCTTTTTGACGCGGGACTTGGAAAGGACCTCGTTCTACAAAGAAAGGGTTCCGAAACTCGCCAAGCAGCTGTTTGTCTTTGGCTTCGTTACCTTCGCCTGGATTTTCTTTAGAGCGGAAAGTATAAGTGATGCATGGATTATTATAACGAGGATATTCAGCTCCGGACTGGCAAATCCTTATTGCCCACTGCTGGCTCTGGCCTTGATTGTTAGTGTGTGGCTTTATCAGTTTGCTTATGAATCCAGGGCCAAGTGGGTGCTTGAGGCCAGACCCGTACGTATAGGAATCGTTGTTCTTATGGTTCTCTACCTGGCCATCTTTGTTCCCTCAAGTGAACAGCCGTTTATCTACTTGCAGTTCTGAACAGTTGCCAAAGAGGTCGTAGTAATGGAGAAAAAAGACATAGCCGAGATTCGAAACGGTTCTCGTCGCCCGAGTAATGTAGAGGTCCCTTACGGCTCCAATTGTGTGCGATTATCGCCGCGCGAATGGCTCATCATTGGAATTGTCTTCTCGGCGTTATTGTATTTTGGGCCCAAGCTCTGGGAACGCATCGAGAAATTTGAGCCTGGGCCTGACTATCGCTTACCCTACGAGTTAAGCAGCGATTACTGGTTGTACAACCGCTACTGTCGATGGGCCTGCTCACGGTACGAAACGCTTGTCATTGGGGATTCGGTCGTTTGGGGCCATTTCGTGTCCAAAGATAACACCCTGTCGCATCATCTCAATGAAATTGCGGGCCAAAATCAGTTCGCTAATATGGGTGTGGACGGCATACATCCGGCGGCCTTAGCGGGTTTGCTGAGGTACTATGGCCGGGACATCAAAGGCAAGAACGTTATTCTGCATTTTAATCCTTTATGGATGAGCTCTAAGAAACACGATTTGCAAACCGAAAAAGAGTTCCGTTTCAATCATCCGAAGCTCGTGCCCCAATTTACGCCTGCCATTGCCTGTTATAAGGCCTCGTATTCCACAAGGTTCTCCGCTGTTGTAAAACGCTACGTGCCTTTCCTGAGCTGGACCTCCCATCTGAACATCACCTATTTCGAGAGCATGGACCTGCCTACCTGGACGCTGGACCAGCCCGCCAAGGGCGCATACAAAAGAGATTTTCCGTGGGTTGAGCTTGAGACGTCGCTGCAGTGGCGCTTCTTTCGGCGTTCAGTCGAGATGTTAAAGGCAAGAGGCAACACGGTATTCGTCCTTGTCGGCCCATTCAATGAGCACATGCTGAAAGGAAAGAGTATCGACACTTATCGAGAGATGAAAAGCGAAATTGAGACCTGGCTCCGGCAGAACAATGTCCCCTACTATATGCCTGAGGCATTACCCAGTGAGCTCTATAGTGATCCCAGTCATCCGTTAAGTGAAGGATATGCTATGCTCGCGAAAGAACTCTTCGAAAATAAATCTTTCAGGTCCGGTATTCTCCGCTCAGAATGAAGAATTATAAATTCTAAATTTACTTATGCGTGCAGGTAAACGTCCCAGCCCATATAATTATCAAGAGCTTCGGCAATTGCATCGGCTTTTTGCGAGAGGTTCACGGCAACGTGATGTTCGAAGCCCATTATGCAGATGTATTGGCAGAGAATCTGGAGGTTCGGGATTTTCATTACGCCGTAGCCGCCGAAAGTATCAAGCTTATCATTTGTAAATTCGCCTTCGCCCACATAAGCGCTAATAACACCGGCAGTATCGTCGGTAGTGGTTCTGCAGAAGGTCGCCTTGCCCGGAGCTATCCTGCCGACGACGGTGCCGTAAGTATTGTCTTTGCCCACCGCCCCGGCAATAATCTCCTGGTAATCCATCCTTGAGCTCGCCAAGAACGACCTGGGTACATTGCTGCAATGGAACAAGACACATTTGTCGGGGTCGGCGCCGTAGTTATTGTTCCAGTCCAGAAGCGCACTCGGCCCGCCGGAAGCCAATTGGAGAATGTACATCCCTAACAAGCCCGTAATATCAACCTCACAGGCACTGGGCAAAAGCGCCTCGCTCATCATACTCATAAGCGTGCAGGGAACTATTCCGAAGAATTCCTGCAGACTGGTCCAGCACTGAATGGCTGTGCCGTCAAGCTCCATATCTTTGACCCATTTGTCTATCACGCAGCCGAATTTGGCCATCTTTAAAAGTTTATCCGCGGGAATTGATTCAGTCGCGGTATATGTTTTAACAGCGTTTAATTTTTTCTTAACCGCCCTGTCGTTATCGGCAAGCAGTGCAACTCTTCCGAGTATTTCGGACAAGTCTATCGTCTCTACCGAAATATCTGAAAGTTCGAGGATTTTTTCGCTGTAGCGGACGGTGTTAAACGCCCCCGTGCGAGCACCGATAGCACCAAACCTGGCGTTCTTAAGACCCTTAACAATCCTGCACACCGAAGCAAAATCGTCCAACTCCTTCTTGAATTCAGCCGACGTAACTTTAACCGTGTGTAACTTTGTCAGCGTGTACGGAATACCTGCCTGCCTGAGGTTGTTGCAGACGCTGATTTTACCACAGAAGGAATCACGTCTGCCGGCTATGCTCATTTTACCCGGCATATCCGGCTCAGCCTGAATCAGAATTGGCACGCCAAATCCGGAGCGTTTGATGGCTTCAGCAACTCCTTTTTCATCGCCGAAGTTCGGCAGCGTTACAATTATGCCGTCAATCTTTTCACTATTTTCCGCAAAAAGCGCGGCACACTTTTTGGCATCGGCAAAAGTCTCAACCGCGCCGTATTTTGTCTCCTTCATTGACAGGGCCACCGAGTTGAAACCATTTTTCCTGAGCACCTCAAGTATGTCTTTCCGTCCCTGCTTGGCTAACGCATCCGGGAAAAATCCCCGGTTCCCAATAATTACACCAAACGTGGTTTTCTTCATTCTTGTCTCTCCTGTTTTTGAGGCGCTCCAAACGCTCTATTTTGCGTCCGGCGACCCCTGGCCGTAATAAGCGTTTTTACCGTGTTTGCGCAAATAGTGTTTATCAAGAAGCACCTTGCTAATTTGACCCTGATTCGGATTTATCGTTACAGTTCCCAGTGCCACTGTTGCTATTTGCTCTAACACAACCATAGATTCAACAGCTTCGGCGGGAGTCTTGCCCCAAGTGAAGGGCCCATGGTTGGCCACCAACACCGCCGGCATTTTCATCGGGTCGATACCGGCAAATCGCCTGACAATAACCCTGCCTGTGTTGAGTTCATAATCGTTTTGTATCGCATCTTCCGTCATCACTTCAGTAACAGGTATCGAGCCGTGGAAATAATCAGCGTGGGTCGTGCCGAAGCAGGGAATTTCCCGGCAGCTCTGCGCCCACATAGTTGCGCCGGGCGAATGGGTGTGGCATATACCGCCAACAGCTTCAAAATTTCTGTAAAGCTCAAGATGGGTCGGCGT
>CAZWKM010000166.1:3939-5052 GCA_964634165.1 uncultured Pirellulales bacterium
ATGTAATTGACAAACCAGTTGAAAATATCTCCCACCGCCGACTGGCCCGCCTCCAGGCCAAAGAAACCCGGCAAAATGGAACCATCAACCAAACCACATATCCCGGGAATATCCGGCAACTGCCGGCTTGATTCGGCCACAAGCATATCGCATGTACTGGTGCCAATTATTTTGACGAGTTTGCCCGGAGCAATGCCGGAACCGACAGCGCCCAAATGAGCATCAAAAGCCCCTACCGCTACGGGAATGCCGGCAGGCAATCCGAGCTTATGTGCCGAGAGTTCCGTAAGCTTTCCTGCCTGCGTTTTTACGGTATAGGTCTTTTCGTAAAGCCGGTCGCGAAGCTCGCCAAGTTCAGGATGCAGCTTAGCGAGGAAGTCTTTGGCAGGCAGCCCCCCCCACTGCTCATTAAACATAGCTTTATGGCCGGCGGCACATCGGCTTCGTTTGATAATATCCGGCCTGGTCGTGTCCGTTAAGACCGCGGGGACATAATCACAGCATTCAACCCAGCTATAGGCCGCATTAAAAACGGCGGGGTCCGTTCGCAAACAATGAAGCACTTTGCTGAAAAACCATTCCGATGAATATGTCCCGCCGCACTTGGCGAGGTATTCGGGATGTTCCTTTTCAGCCAATTCGGTGATCTCAGCGGCTTCGGCATGGCCGGTGTGGTCCTTCCACAGCCAGGCACAGGCGTTTGGATTATCCTTGAATTTATCCGACATACTCAAAGGCACGCCGTTTTTATCAACCGGAATTGGCGTTGAGCCCGTTGTGTCAATGCCGATACCTATAATCCGGCTGGTGTCAAAACCCTTACTCGTGCTACGTAGCGAAGCGCTACTTCGCAGAGTAGTATCGGAATTCTTAGCGTCAGTAATTGCTGCTTTGACGGCAGCTTCGATACCCTTGAGGTAATCAGCCGGGTTCTGCCTTGCCAGGTTGTGGTCAGCGGAGTCGAGAATGATGCCGGCTTCACCGGTTTCGTATTCATACACTGCTGTCCCTAATTCATTGCCGTTAGTAACATCAACTATCAGACACCTTACCGAGTTAGTCCCGTAATCCAATCCAATCGTATAAGCCATATCGGGAAACTCAAAACTAAAA
>CAZWKM010000167.1:0-5044 GCA_964634165.1 uncultured Pirellulales bacterium
AATCTGACAAATATAGAGTCCAGGCCGAGCAAGAAGAGGCAGTGGGAGTACTATTTCTTCGTGGATTTCGTAGGGCACCGGACGGAGAAACAAGTTCAGGAGGGACTGGAGAAAGCGCGTGAGTATTGTCTGCAGCTTTCGGTATTAGGCAGTTTCCCGAGGGCGACAGAATTGCTTTGATTGAGTTCATAGTTCGTTGTTCATTGTTCGTAGTTGCCCATCTATGAACTATGAACTCATAACTACGAACTAATCAGGAGAGTTTTATGAGAAAGCCGTTTGTGGCTGGTAACTGGAAAATGAACACCGACAGCCACACCAGCGTAGAGCTGGCGGAGCGTATTGCTTCAGGGGCAATGGAGGCAGCAGCGAGCGGAAGCTTAACTGTGGCGGTTTGTCCGCCCTTTGTTTATCTGCAGGCTGTGGCCAAAGCTCTTAGCGCATCGAGCGTTGGCGTCGGCGCCCAGGATGTTTACTATGAACCGAAGGGTGCTTTTACCGGCGAGATAAGTCCGTCGATGCTGAAGGATATCGGCTGTACGTATTGTCTCTGCGGCCATTCGGAACGCCGACACGTGATTGGTGAGACTGACGAGTTGATAAATAAAAAGGTTGCTGCTGCTGTTGGTGGTGGACTTTTGCCGATATTGTGTGTGGGTGAGCTGCTCGCCGAGCGTGAGGCTTCGCAAACAAGCGAGGTGATAAGTCGGCAGCTAAGAAGTGCCCTGGCCGGCTTAAGTGTCGAAAAGGTCTCGGCGGTAACCATAGCTTATGAGCCGGTCTGGGCTATTGGGACAGGCCTGACAGCAACGCCGCAGCAGGCCCAGGAGGCGCACGATTTTGTACGCAAGCTGCTTGCTGAGCTGTATGATGCCCAACTGGCTGAGGAAATTCGCATTCTCTACGGCGGCTCGGTAAAACCGGGCAACACAGGGGAATTGATGGCTCAGCAGGATGTAGACGGTCTGCTGGTCGGGGGGGCAAGTTTGAAGGCAGACGATTTCATAGCGATAATTCAAGCAGCAACGTAGTTATTGAAAATTGAAAGGGTTTTTTGGGGAGTGGATATGACTGTTTTTCCATTTTTGGCAGTAGGTTTTTTGATGACGGTAGTTGTCGTTATCTGGTTTATTTGTGCCTTAGCACTGATTCTAATCATTTTGATTCAGAAGGGTAGAGGTGGCGGTTTAAGTGCAGCATTTGGCGGAGGTATGGCAAGCGGGATTTTGGGTTCTAAAACCGGCGATTTCCTGACGTGGGTTACAATAGTGCTGGTGGGTATATTTCTGACTCTTGCGGTGGTAATGGCAAAATTCTGGTGATGCGAATTCACTTGGTGGCTAAGGGGAAATTTTCACGAGCGCAGATAAAATTGCTGTGTGCGTGGGTGAGTTTAGCTTGAAAGTGTGGTGGCTATGATAAGTAGTATGACCGGATACGGAGAGGCAGGGGGCCAGTTCAATGGCGTAACCTATGAGGTGGAAATTAGGACGGTTAACAACCGTTATTTCAAGGCCAGTATAAGAGTGCCGGACTCGATGGCGTTTCTGGAAGACGATATTGGAAAGCTTCTGCGAAGAAATTTGTCACGCGGAACGGTAAATTACGTGCTTCGGCTCAAGAATGTATCAGCGAATGTGCTTTTTGATATAGACGAGACGGCCTTGCAGGCATATATGGAAAGATTAAGCCGGATTGCCTCTTCGGCCGATATGAAATGCCCGATTGATGTTGGCGGCTTGCTTAACTTGCCCGGAATTATTCGGCCGACATCGCCGGATGAAGAAGTGGCAGGGCAAGTTAAGGAAATGGTTTTAAGTATTACCAAAATTGCGATAAACAAGCTCAAACAAATGAGGGCCGATGAAGGAACTGCTCTCGAAGCTGATTTGATGAAGAACTGCTGTGCGATAGGGCAGGACCTTGAGCGAATACGGGAACGCAGTGAGACACTAACGCAGGGATATGAAAAGAGACTCAAGAAAAGGGTCGATGAACTGCTCGCAAACGCAGAACTGAAATTGGATGAAGAAACCTTAGCCAGGGAAGTGGCGATTTTTGCCGACAGGTCGGATATATCTGAGGAGATTGCTCGATTGGATTCGCATCTGGAGATGTTGCAGCAGAGCTGTCAAGGGCGTGATTCGGTAAGTGGTCAGGCTGGGCGGAGGTTAGACTTTATCAGCCAGGAGATGCTCAGAGAAGCGAATACCATAGCCAGCAAGGCTTCTGATATCGAGGTTATCCGCTGCGTGGTCGATATAAAGTGCCGGATAGACCGAATTAAAGAACAGGTTCAGAATATAGAGTGAGAGCCCTTATTTTGCCTGCACCTGCGGTTGCGCAGGCACAGGTGCGAGGTATTGCGAAAAGGGAACCCTGAGGTTGGTCCAATGAACGAGACAAAGAGGAGAAAAGGTAAAATGGTGATAGTGAGTGGTCCGTCCGGAGTTGGCAAGAGCACTATCTGCAAAGAGGCGGTTAAGCGGCTGAAGAATGTTTATTTTAGCGTCTCGATTACTACCCGGCCGAGGAGCGAAGCCGAAATTGATGGCCAGGATTATTGGTTTATATCGGAGAGCGAGTTTCAAGAACGGATCGATAAGGGCTTGCTGCTGGAATATGCCGAGGTGTTCGGTCATCTATACGGGACGCCGAAGGACAAGGTTGATGAGGCGCTACAGGCCGGAAAAAGCGTTATTTTGGAAATCGACGTTCAAGGTGCCAAACAGGCAAAGAGGATATATCGAGATGTGGTAATGATTTTTATTCTTGCGCCGAGCCAGAAGGAATTGGCAGAGCGTATGAAGCTTAGAGGCAGAGAAGACATTGAAGCAGCGCAGAAAAGACTGGACGAAGCAGGCACTGAAATAGCGGCTGCCTGGCAATATTATGAACATATGGTTATAAACGACGATTTGCAGCAGGCAGTAAGCGAGGTGGTACAAATTATCCAGCAGAGCGGAGGAAAATAATGATAGAGGAGCTCAAGAGCACGGATTTAATCAACAAAGTTGGCGGCAGATTCAAATTGACGGCACTGGTTCAAAAACGACTGGACGAGCTGGTGCAGGGTTCTCGGCCCTTGATTGAGGACAGTAGTGGCAAAACAATGCTGGAAATTGTTGTTCAGGAGATTCTGCAAGACAAGATTGCTGTCGATGATGGATTAACTGCGGAGAACAGGGGGAAAAAATAAAAGGCGTGAAACGTGAATTGAAGCGTGAATTTCGAAATCCGGAGTCCTCCGCAGTCCGCTTGTCCGCTTGGGGACACCTTGCGGTGGAAACAAATGCGGATGACCAGGATATAAAATTCAAAAGAACTACCGAATTTCAATATTCGAGTTTCGGATTTATTGGGGATGCGAACCACGAACCACGAACCACGAAATAGGAGATGCTTGAGAGTCTAAATATTTTGTTGGGTGTCAGCGGGGGAATCGCTGCATACAAGGCGGTCGATTTGGCCAGTAAGCTGACCGCTGCCGGTGCGGGTGTAAATACGGTAATGACGGAAAACGCCTGCCGGTTTGTCGGGCCAAAAAGCTTTGAGGCGGTCACCAATTCAGCGGTCTTTACGAGTTTGTGGAGTAAGTCTGAGGAACATAGAATTAAACATGTAAGTCTTCTAAACTGGGCTGATATTGTTGTCGTGGCCCCTGCGACGGCCAATATTATAGGCAAAATTGCAAACGGCATCTGCGATGATCTGCTCAGTGCAACTTTTTGTGTTTGTTGGCAAAAGCCGATACTTCTGGCACCGGCGATGAATGGTAATATGTGGAACAACCCTGTTGTGCAACGCAATCTAAAGACCCTTAAGGAAATGGGATTCAACTCAATAGGGCCTACAAAAGGACGGCTTGCTGACGGGACAATTGCAGAAGGCAGGATGTCAGAGCCGCAGGATATTTTAGCGGCGATTGAAAAAATAGCTTCTGAAATTAAAGGCAGCAAAAAAGATTAACCGCGGAGAACGCAGAGGACGCAGAGAAAAAATTAAAAGAGAATAATTAAAGGTGGATTAACGCAGAATCAAAGATAAAAAGAAACAGCGGAATTAGCATCAAGAGACTTAGTCTTTGCGAGCTCAGCGGCGAAAGATAGTACGATGCATTTTTTAATCACAGGAGGCGGCACTCGCGAATACATTGACCCTGTCCGCTTTATTTCCAACGCAAGCAGCGGGAGGATGGGTTGTGCTCTTGCCCGTGCAGCACAAAAGGCAGGCCATAGAGTAACACTTATCAGCGCATCTGATTTGCAGCCGCCGGTCGGTGTGGAATTTGTAGGTGTTGATAGTGCGGCTGAGATGTTCAAAGCGGTTAAAAATTTCTTTGCTAAATGTGATTGTTTGATTATGGCTGCTGCTGTGGCAGATTATACTGTTGCCCGGCCGGCAAAAACCAAAATCAAAAAGACAAACAAACCCTTAACCATCAAACTAAAACCAACCGCCGACATCCTCGAATGGGCAGCAAAGCACAAAAAGGAAAATCAACTCACCGTTGGCTTCGCTCTCGAAGAGAAAAACCTGCGGGCAAACGCCGAAAAAAAACTCAAAGAAAAAAACCTTGATATGATAATCGCCAATACCCCCGCCGCAATAGGTTCAGACAAAGCCGCCGTTGAAATAAAAACCGGTGGCGGGAAGTGGCTTAGATTGCGCAAAGCCGGTAAGACTATAGTTGCGAAAAAGATTATCGCTGATATCGAGAATATAACTTGGTAGTAGTTATCGGCACCGTTAAAGTCCTGGATTTTATGAAGGAGAACCATGTTAATTGGAATTCCTAAGGAGACTTTGCCGGAAGAAAAAAGGGTCGCTGCAATACCTGAAACGGTGGAAAGATATATCAGGATGGGTTTTGAAGTTGCAATAGAATCGTCTGCCGGGGATGAGATTCACTGCTACGATGAGGATTACAAAAAAGCCGGCGCACATATTATCTCGGATACTGACGAGCTGTTTGCTGAATCGGAAGTTATCCTGAAAGTGAAACAGCCCTATTTTAATGAAAAGACCGGCAAACATGAAGTTG